>JAFVZE010000200.1 GCA_017508315.1 Kiritimatiellia bacterium
CCGTGCAGACCGGACGCGGAACGCACATAGGCGGAAACAAACCACAATTCCGTAAGCCAGCCGCCCTTGAAGCCGAACGGCCTCTTCATCGGCTCGCGTTCGAACCGGCACGACGTCTTTGCGATCGTGATCTTCTTGAATCCGCGCGCTCCCGCGACCGCGGCGCCGGCCTTCGCCACGGGTGCGACGCCCGCCACGACGACCGCCGCACCTGCGGCCTTGATGAATTCGCGCCTGTCTGTTTTCAAACCAACACTCCTTTCGGGCGTTAATTTATCAAAACAGCCGCGCGCTTTACAGGTAGTCAAACGCCTACCTGCACCGCATCAGCCACTGCTGCGGTACGGCAGCCGGGATGTCGAGCGTCAGACTTTTCAAAAGACGGGGATATTCCGGGAAACGACAGCAACAAGTCCAAGGCGGTTCCGCGCCGGTTAACTTATCCTCTCCCCCCAGAGCCGGACGGTGACGTCGCCGCAGCCCTTGGATCTCGCGAGCGCCCGGCGGATGAGCGGAGCGGTCAATCTTCCGGTTTGATGACCAAGTTCCCACAGATGCCCGAACACCGTCCGCCTGGGTCTCACTCTGCCGACGGCATCGGCGACATCGATCCCGCATCCGGGGAAGAACATCCACAGATCCGGCCGGCCCCATTTTGTACCGAGTTTGGCGGAAACGCCGCAATCCCCCGTGTGGTAAGCGATCCATCCGCCGACGCGAATCTCAAAAGCGGTGGTGAAATCGACGAGATAGGCGTTATGGTCGACAAGCGAGGTTCTTATCTCCGTGTCTTTGATCTTGAAAACCTTCTCCGAACGGGTGAAACCGCCGTCACGCCGCCAGTCCTTCACGCCATAGTTGTCCAGAAAGTTCGAGATGACCGTCTTCCCCGCGCGGTCCATCGTCCGGTACAGTTCGCGGTGGAAATGGTCGTCGTGGTTGTGGGTCACAAGCAAAAAATCGAGAATCGGCGCGAATTCCGCGGCGCGGCGATGGACGAGATCGACCGCGAAAACCGCCCCGCGGGTCTTTACGACATATCCCATGTTGTAAAGACTCCACACCGCCGGCGTGCCGCCGACCTCCGTCTCCTTCACCTCCCGCATCACCTTATCGAAGGCACGGTCGAGTTTTTCAAGCGAGACCAGCGAACGCGTATCGCCGTCGCGCAAGTATTCGCGATACGCTCTCGCCTCCACCTTGTCGGTGTCGCGCTGCCAGACGTCGAGGAAATCCTCCTGACTCCGCTCCGCCATCGCCGGAGCGGCGATCGCCGAAGCGAGCGCCCCGCCGACGAACGTTCTTCTCTCCATCATGCTTCAACCCCTTTCTTTCCGAATTCCTCCACCGCAAAATCCGCGAGCGCGTCCTTCCAGTCGGGAGTGCGGTAGCCAAGCACGTTTAAAACTCCTTTCTTGAGCGCCGAATTCTTCGGTCTCGGCGCCGGACGCGGAAACTCCGCGGTGGTACACGGCACGACCCCGCGCCTCAGCCCGAGCAGTCTGAAAAGCTCCACTGTCAGATCGAACCAGGAACACTGGTTCTCGCAGGTGCAGTGCACGACACCTCTCACCTCCGGACGCGAAATGATGAATTTTATCGCATCGGCGACGACCCTGGCCGAAGTCGGATTGCCGCGCTGGTCGTTCACCACCTTGAGCGGCGCGCCCTCCTGCGCTCCGAGTTTCGCCATCGTATGGACGAACGACGGCCCTCCCGCGCCGTAGAGCCAGGCGATGCGCAGCACGACCGCATCCGGAAGCAGCATCGTCACCATGCGTTCGCCGCCGAGTTTCGATTCGCCGTATACCGTGCGCGGACGCGGCAGATCGCCTTCACCCCACGCCCACGGCTCCTGCGGCGGCTCGCCGCCGAAAACGTAGTCGGTCGAAATCGCGATAAGCCGCGCCGAATTCATCTTGCACGCGAGCGCCACGTTGCGCGAGCCGGTTTCGTTCAGCAGAAACGCCTTTTCCCGGTCGCTTTCACAGGCGTCGACATCCGTCATCGCCGCGCAATGCACCACCAGATCGGGAGCGGCATCGGAGAGCTTCCGCGAAAAGGCGATGTCGTCGGTTATGTCCCATTCCGGAAGGTCGGCGATCGTGATCTCATGCTCCGAAAGCTTTTTTTGCAGGGTGCGGCCGAGCATCCCCCTGCCGCCGGTTATAAGTATTTTCATTTATCGGCGCCTTTCCCGCCCGTGATTTCAAACGCCCTCACCATGTTGGCTCCAAGCAGAACTATTTCCCAGCTGACGAACATCCACGCCAGCACGATCGGAAAGAACGCGAACGATCCGTACAGCGCCGACGAGTTGGCGATCCCGACCTGCGCGACGGCGCAGGCCTTCATCCAGCCGACGAACAGCAGCGCGCTCAGCACCCCGCCGCAAAAGGCAGGCTTGAAATCCACCCGGCGGTTGGGCATCACCTTGAAAAACACGGCGAACACGAGCGAGGAAAGCGAAAACGAAAACACCATGCGGAAAACGCGCCAGTCGACGAGCGCCGCCATCCAATCGGATATCCATTTCGTGATCCACGCCGAACCCAACGTCATTTCCACCACCTCTACTGCGAGATTTAGAAGCTGCGGAGAGGCCGCGATCGCCACGGCGACGGGCATAGCGAGCGCGACCGCCGGATGGACCGCGGCTCGCCGGAGCGGACCCCGCGGCTTCGGCACCCCCCAGACTTCATTGAAACTGACCTCCACCATCGCCACGGACGAGACGACCGTCCACAGGAGCAGCAGAAAGCCGATCCAGCCGAAAGTGCCGACGTCGAAATTCTCGATGCGTTCGAAAAGCGCGTCCGCGACCTTGCGCGCCTCTCCGGCGAACACCTCCGCCGCGATGCGCCTCTTTTCGCGGTCTTCGCCGCCAAGCGGCAGTCTGGCGAGCAGTTCATCGTCCTGACCGCGTTCGATGCTGACGATGAACGAATCCAGATAACCGTTGACGCTTTTGCGCGCGAAATCGTCAACGCCCGCGGCCTTCGCGAAAACCAGCACGACGCACAGGAGCGGCACCGTCGCCAGTATCGAAAAGTACGTGAGCGCCGCGGCGTGCAGCGGACAGCGGCTGCCGACAAAACCCGCACGGGTGATCTCAAGCCACCGCAAAACCTTTTTCACATATCTCACTTGAAGATTATCCGCGCAAAATTGTCGCCCGTCAGGGCATGCTGGTGAAGCCGCGGCTCGGGGAACATCGGCAGATCCGGCCGCGCCCAGACGGTTCCGCCGTTGTTGTAGTCGCGCCCCTGGCGTATGACCGCCCAGGCCGGGCGGAGACGGGCATCGTCTTTCCAGCCGGATGCCGGAAGAACGACGCGGTACGACCCGTTGGTCGGATGCACGTCGTAAACCCGCGCCGGAGCCGTGCCGCAGAGATCGTAGACGCGAAGCTCCATGCCGTGCCCCTGCGCCGGATCGGGACATTTTCCGGAGAAAACGACCGAACCGTCCGGCAGTCTCCCGGCCTCCATGACGACAGCATTCTTTTCGCGCTCCGAAAGCGGCCATGTCTTGCCCGCCTTCAAACCGCGGACGATTCCGCCTAACTCAAACTGCGCCTTTTCCAGTTCTCCGACGCGCCAGGCGAGATAGGCGGACGTAAACTGGTGCGCCTGCGCCTCCGAATGGAATCCGAGGCGCGAATCGTCGTCGCACAGCGGCATCATCTCTCCGGAAACCGCCATTTCGCGGCGGATGATCTCCGCCATTTCCCCGGCGCATTCAAGGGCGCGGGCGTTGTCTTTGCCGTCCCGGCTCGCGAAAATCGCCTCGCGCCTGAGAAGATAGAAGCGGAAGATCCGCTCCGCGCTCTCGAAAAGGTTCTCCAGCGTCATCATGATCCCGAGATCGCGGCGGCGCGACCTGTCGGCGGCGTATTTCGCCCTGAGCCGGTCGATGACCGGACGGACGCCCTCGAGTTCCCGAACCATCATCTTCGTGCACTCGTGCGCCTCTTCGAGCGTGAAGTCCGCGAGCGCCTCGCCGAGAAGGTCGCCCCCGGGCGTCTCCATCGGCTTCCATGTGCGCTGCAGCGAACGCATCGAAACCGACGGATAGAGCGGCCAGGAAAATCCCGCGTGGAACGGCCCGTAATACTGGATGTCGTTGGAAAGCGGGTAGTGCGAATAGGAGTTCGAGAACTTGAGCCACAGTTCGCCCACGACCGCCGCGTCTTCACCCCATTCGTCTTCCGCGAGCGCCTTCAGGAACGCCTCCTCCCCCTTCGAGAAATCCTCGTAGGCGAGAAGTCCGGCCGCTCGGTTCATAAGCCCCGGCGCGTTGCCGAAGTACCAGCACATCATGACGTCCCTCACCCCCGCCTCGCGCATTCCTTTGAACTTGCGGTAGAGAAGCCCCGGAACCGGCACGTAGGGAACGGTTGCGCATTCATGCGAACATGACGTCTGGATTTTGGCCGAAAGCGGCGCGCCGGCACCGCGGGCGGTCTCGGCCATGGTTCTGAACGGAGCGGACGGGCCGGGAACCGACAGCCAGTAGTCTCCGCCGTGACGAGTCCCGCCCAGCTGCACGCGCTCGGCTCCGGACTCGAAATTGTACTGTATCTCCGCCCCTTCGGGAACGTGACGGGCGCACTCGTACACCCATTTTCCGCGCTTTGCCGAAGGCTGCGAATGATAGAACCACGTGATGAGCCGAGCGTGCGGGTTGCCGCGGCGAAGCCCGTCCGCCATCGCTTTCGCGACGGCTTCATACAGTTCCCACGGCCTGCGCTTAGAGCAGACGGGACATGATATTTCCGGTTCGTCGAGAAGCGGGGAGGCTTCGCTCAGGCACGTCGTCGGACGCTCGCCGCTGACGATGTTTATCATTCCGGCGAGACCCGGCACGGCAAGAGACATCCGGGACACTTTCTCCGTCAATTCCGCAAGCATCGCCGGGGACGACGGGCAGTTTACGTGGTTGCCCGTCCATGCGCGCGCGCCGCGGGCGTCCGGATGGGCTCGGAAAAACGCATGGTCGCGGGGACGGTTCTTCGGCTCGATGCCGAACGCCCAGACCTTGATGCCGTGCGCGGCGCACTTTTCGACGGTCCGGCGCAGCTTGGCGAGCGCCGCATCGTCGAGATCGTCGAGACTGAGCGACAGCCACAGCCCGTTCACCCCTTCGCGGCGCAGACGCTCGAGATAATTGGCGGGATAATAGTCGATGTCGTCCTTGAGTTCGTCGCGGTTGAACGGCGGACGTTTGATCGGCGAGAAAAAGCAGCGCGAAATGCGGTTCTCCAGCCAGGGGGTTCCAGTCGGGGCGTCGAACGCCGGAGGAGGATCCTCGGCAAGCTCTTTGCGGAACGCCCACGCCTCGGGACCGGGCGGAGGAGGCGGACGGGAGTCTGCACCATCCGCCGCGCGGATCGCGTCAGGCGCCGCAGCCGAGACCGAAGCCCAGAAAAGAAGAAATGCGAATTTGTTTGATTTTACGGTTTTCATCGGCTGTAGTATATTACGAATCAGCGCATAAAGTCAAATTCGCCTTTTCTCCCGGTAAAGCGGGATAAAAAGCGGAATCAGACCCTTCACCCGGTCTTGCGCCCTTGCGCGGCACGGACGAATATTCTATAATATGGTTGATGAAAATTCCGTTGAGAACTGTTACCGCTTCGCTTCTCGCAGGTGCGACATTATGTCTCGCCGGGTGTTTTTCTCTGGAATGCGCCAAACCGGATTCGTCAGACGAGGAGCATCTGGTGGTGCGCAACTACGGATGGCGGCTTTTCTATTTTCTGCCGATCGTATGCGGGAATACCGGAACCGGCTCGTCCTTTCCGTGGTCGTTCTTCAACAACGAGGTGACGATGGACAACATTCAGCAACGGTTCATGGAACACGCCGCCAAACACGGCAAAACCCCGTGCGATCTGGTCTACTCCAACTACGACACGGTGATGTGGTCGATTCCGCTGGTGGAAGTGCCGATTCCGGTGCCGTACCTTCTGTGCTACAACGAAATCCAGCTTTCGGGGAATCTGAAATGAGAAAGTCCCTGTTTTTCGCGCTTTTTGCGGCGGCTTTGTGCGGATGCGCCACGATTGAATCATCCACCGTCGGCGAACGGCACATGGTTTCGATAAAAAACACCGGCTGGTATTTCCTCACGGTCGTTCCGTTGGCCTCCGGCGACCACGACTGCCCGAACGAGCTGTCGACCAAGCCGTTCACCGATTCGCTCAGCCTGAAAAACAACATGGCGATGCTTGATGGAGTCGTTGAACGGACCGGCGCAACGGGATTCAGAAACCTGACCAGCACGAAAAAAGACGAAAGCGTCCTTTTCTTCCTTCTCAGCAGATACACCTACCACACCAGCGCCGAGCTCGTATTCAACGGAACCGGCAGGAGACAAGAAAATCAACAGCCATGCCGATAACCAAAGCAGTCCAGAAGCTTGAAGCATACGTTCCCGGAGAGCAGCCGAAGATCAAAGGAATCGTAAAACTCAACACCAACGAGAACCCGTACCCCCCGAGCCCCCGGTGCGCCAAGGCGCTCGCCGCGTTCGATCTCGACCGTCTCCGCCGCTACCCCGACCCGGTGTTCGCCGAACTGCGCAAGGCTCTCGCCGTACTCAACGCGACCGGACCGGAAAACGTCTTCATCGGCAACGGCTCCGACGAAGTGCTTGCCGTCGCGGCAAAGACCTTCGTTGAAGACGGCGAAAAAATCGGCTCGCTCGACCCGAGCTACTCGCTCTACAAGACTCTCGCCGACATCCGCGGCGTTCCGTGGAAAGGCTTCCCCCTTCCCGAAGCCAAAGCCGCCGAAAAGGAGAACGTGTCGCTTTTCCTCTGGACGAACCCGAACGCCCCCACGGGCGAGTTCGTCTCCAAGCGGAAGATATCGGCTTTCGCCGGAAAATTCCGCGGCGTCGTGATCGTCGACGAGGCCTATGCCGATTTTGCCGAGGAAAACTGCATGGAACTGGCCGCAAGACGCGGCAATCGCAATGTGATCGTGATGCGCACGTTCTCGAAAAGCTACTCCTTGGCCGGACTCCGAGTCGGATACTGCGTCGGACCCGCCGACCTGATCGGCGCCATGTACAAGGTAAAGGACTCCTACAACGTCGACGCGGTCGCGCAGTCGGTCGCCCTCGCCGCCGTCAAAGACCAGCGCTGGATGCGCAGAAACGCCGCAAAAATCGTAAAGACGCGCACCTGGTTCGTCTCGGAACTTGAAAGCCGCGGCTGGGACGTTCTGCCCTCGCAGGCGAACTTCGTCTTCGCCCGTCCGCCCGCCGGGAACGCGGCGGAAATTTTCGAACGTCTGAAAAAGCGCCGCATCTTCGTCAGATACTTCAGCGGGGCTAAGACCGCCGAGCGCCTGCGCATCACCATCGGCACCGACGCCGAAATGAAAAAGCTTCTCAAATTCATCTAATCTGCAAAACATACACGACCCATGAGCCGCGAAACGATATCCGATCCCGATTTCATGCCCGTTGAAGAACTGCGGGCGATGCAGCTGTCCAAACTCCAGAAGCTTGTGGCCTATGAATACGAGCGGGTGCCGCTCTTCCGCCGCCGCTGCGACGAAAAGAACGTCAAGCCGCGCGACATCGTCACTCTGAAGGACATCGCCAAACTCCCCTTCATGGTCAAAACCGACCTTCGCGACGAATATCCGCTCGGGCTTACCGCCGCGCCGATGAAGGAGATCGTGCGCTTCCACTGTTCGTCGGGCACGACCGGCAAGCCGATCTGCATCCCCAACACGAAGGGAGACATCGAAGTGTGGTCGGAAGCGGCCGCCCGCTGTCTGGCGATGTACGGCATCACCGACGAGGACGTTCTTCAGGTCACCTACGGCTACGGCCTTTTCACCGGCGGTCTCGGCCTCCACTACGGCGGCGAAAAGCGCGGTTGCGCGGTTCTGCCCATCGGCGGCGGCAACACCGAAAAGCAGCTCATGCTCATGCGGGATCTCGGCGTTACCGCCATCGCCTGCACCCCGAGCTACTTCCTGCGCATAATGGACGTCGCCAGACAGCAGGGACTCGATTTCCGGCGCGACACCAGACTGAAGCACGGCATTTTCGGCGCCGAACCGTGGACCGACGAGATGCGCGCGAAAATACAGGAAGAAACCGGCATCACCGCCCACGACATCTACGGACTTACCGAGGTCTCCGGCCCCGGCGTCGCCGGCTCCTGCGGGCACAGCAACGGCCTTCACATATGGGAAGACCACTACTATCCCGAGATCATCGACCCTGAAACGCTCGAACCGCTCCCAGACGGCGAAGAGGGTGAACTCGTCTTCACGACGCTCGACCGTTTCGGCACTCCGATGCTGCGTTACCGCACGCGCGATCTGACGCGGCTTTATCCCGAACAGTGCGCCTGCGGACGCACCGCCCGCGTCATGGCCCGCATCAGGGCCAGAAGCGACGACATGCTCATCATCCACGGCGTCAACCTCTTCCCGAGCCAGGTGGAGACCGCGTTGCTGTCGGTTCCGGAGGTGGAGCCCCACTACCAGATCGTAATAACGCCGACCGAAACGCTCGACGTTCTCGAGGTCAAGGTGGAGATCAAAGCCGAAGCGTTCTCCGACAATATCCGCGTCGTCGAAGACCTGCGCAAACGCGTATTCAACGCGGTCAAAAACATCACCGGCCTCAGCGCAAGGATAACGATCGTCGAACCGGGCTCGCTGCCGCGCAGCGAAGGCAAGATCAAGCGCGTGATCGACAACCGTAAAAGGGGTTAGAAGTCAGGGGGCAGGCTGATGACCGGCCGCCGACCGCCAACGACCATCATGAAAACGTTCTTCCAGTCCGTACTCAAGCACATCGACAGACTCGATGCCGCGAAACTGCGCGAACAGTACCGGCTCGTGACGGAGGAAGTGGCGTTTTTCGAGATGGTGTTCAACGCCATGAACGAAGGCGCGGTCCTCTACGATCTCAAAGGCCACGCCGTCTACCGCAATCCCGCGGCGGAGGCGCTGCCGGAGATCGAAGTCCCTTTCGGGAAAGCGTCGAAAAACGAAATAACCCTCACCTATCCCGAGGAGCGGACGCTTGAAGTGCAGACGATTCCTTTCGAACGCGGAACCCTTGCGATGATCCGCGACGTCTCCGCCGAACGTGCGCGCACCGCCGAGGAACTCGAACGCGGCGCCACCAAGTCGGTTTGCGATCTCGCCGCCGGCGTCGCGCACGAAATCGGCAACCCCCTGAACGCCATTTCCCTCAATCTGCAGATTCTCGAGCGAGATCCCTCGGACAAAGAGGCGATCGACATCTGCAAAAGCCAGATCCGGAGACTCGACGGCATAATCCGCGGCTTTCTCGGAGCGCTCAGACCCACCAAGCCCAATCTTGCCGCGGGCTCGCTCGCCGAACCGCTGAAAAGCTGCCTCGCCGCGGTCAAAGGGCAGTTCGAGGAGCGCCGCATCAACGTCACGCTCGATGTTCCGGCGGCGCTGCCGAGCGTCGCGCTCGACCACGACAAGATGGAGCAGGTGTTCTTCAATCTCATAAAAAATTCGCTGGAGGCGATGAGAGACGGCGGCACCATCGACATCGCCCTCGCATCGGACGACCGGGACGTCTGCGTTTCGTTCAAAGACTCGGGCTTCGGCATGACGACCGAACAGCTCTCGCATCTCTTCGAACCGTACCGCACCACCAAAGAACACGGAACGGGACTCGGACTCATGATATCGGCGAGAATCGTCCGCGACCACGGAGGCACCATCGCGGCGGAATCCTCGCCCGGCGAAGGCACGACTTTCACCGTCAAGCTTCCGCGGCTTGAACGGCGCGTAAGGGAACTGAAATGAAGCCGAAAATCCTCATCGTCGACGACGAAAAGCCGCTTCGCGACACTCTGGCGCGATGGTTCAAGGCGAAATACGAATGCCTGCTCGCCCCGGACGCGGCCGAAGCGATGAAAATCGTGCGGGAGAATCCGGATCTCGCGCTCATGATCTCCGACGTGAGGATGCCCGGCGAGAACGGCGTGGAACTCGTCCGCAAGGCGAAAGCGGCCAATCCGTCCATGGCCTGCATCCTGCTCACCGCCTACGGGACCGTCGATCTTGCGGTCGAGGCGATGAAAGACGGCGCTGACGATTTCTTCCAGAAGCCCATCACCGACCTTGAGCAGTTCGAACTTCGGGTGGCCAAGGCGATAAAGACCGCGTCGCTCGAAAAGGAAGTGGCCAGTCTGAAAAGCCGTCTCAACGAAAAGCTGGAAAATTTCACCGGAAAATCCCCGGCGATGGAAAAAGTCTATGCGCTCATCCGCAAAGCGGCTCCGACCAGCGCCAATGTTCTCATAGAAGGTCCGAGCGGCACGGGCAAAGAGCTGGTGGCACGCGCGCTCCACGACCTTTCGACGCGCGCCCGGGGTCCGTTCATCGCGGTGGAATGCGCCGCGCTTTCCTCGACTCTGCTCGAATCGGAACTGTTCGGCCATGAAAAATGGGCGTTCACCGACGCCAAAACGCAGAAGATCGGCAGGTTCGAGGCGGCGGACGGCGGCACCATCTTCCTCGATGAAATTTCCGAAATCGACGCCTCCACTCAGGTGAAACTCCTGCGCGTGCTCGAAACCAAGACCTTCCAGCGCGTCGGCGGGACCGAAGACATCAAGGCCGACATCCGCATCATCGCGGCTACCAACCGCGATCTGCGCGGATATGTCGAAGAGGGAAAGTTCAGGGAGGATCTGTACTACCGGCTCAACGTGATCGACATCCGTCTGCCGGCGCTCAAGGACCGCCCCGGCGACATCGCGCTTCTCGTCTCGCGCTTCCTCAGGGAGTTCGGCGAACAGAACGGTGGCAGGGTCACCGGCATCGACATGAAGGCTCTCAAGGCGCTTGAGGACTATTCCTGGCCCGGCAATGTGCGGCAGCTCAGAAACATCATCGAAAAAATGGTGGTTCTCGCTTCGGGGGAGAAACTCTCGATAGACGACGTCCCGGAGGAGATCATCTCGGCCGCGCCGCGCACGGCCGAAACCGCGGCGGTGCCGGTCCGGACGGCCGCGACCACGCTGGCGGAAGCGGAGAAGGCCCAGATACTCGCCGCGATAGCGGCCCACAACGGCAACAAATCCCGCGCCGCCGAAGCTCTCGGCATCTCCAGGCGGACCATGCACCGCAAACTCAACGAGTGGAACATGAAATGAGCAACGCCTATTACGACAACCTGCCGGAAGAGCAGTTGACGATCCGCAGCCGAATTCTGAAAATACCCAATCTCAAACTGATAGAGAAGATCGGCGACGGCGGAATGTCCACCGTGTGGAAAGCGTGGGACATTGAAAACCAGCGGGTGGTGGCGGTGAAAATCCTAAACCGGGAATTCGCCAACGACGGCGCGGAAGTGCGCCAGTTCCGCGCCGAGGAACGCATAATGGAGGAAATCCACCATCCCGGGATCGTCCAGGCCTACGATTTCAACAACGGCAACGGCAACTGGTACTATCTGATGGAGTATGTCGACGGCTACACTTTCGCCGCTCTGCTCGCGCGCAAACAGCATGTGCGCGAAAGCGACTGCCTGCTCATCTGCGAATCGATCGCCACCGCGCTCGACTACGCCTGGAACGACCACGGCATCGTCCACTGCGATCTGAAGCCTGAAAACATCATGATCAACACCGACGGCGTCATCAAACTGACAGACCTCGGCATCTCGCGCCGCTTCGAATTCAAAGAAGGGCCGCAGGCTGTCCCCGAACACGTGCTCGGAACGCCGGCCTACATATCTCCCGAACAGGTCTACGGAGACGTCGAACTCGACTGCCGTAGCGACATCTATTCGCTCGGGGCGACCCTCTACCACCTTGCGACCGGCAGAATCCTCTTCGCCGGACGCGACAACGACGGCATGATGCGCGCCCACTGCGACGAAACGGTGCAGGCGAGGGATCCGCGCGCCTACCGTCCTGAACTTTCCGAAGGCTTTTGCCAGCTCTTGGAATCCATGCTCGTCAAGGACAGAGATTTCCGCGTAACTTCCTGGTCCGACGTATATGCGATGTGTCGGGAAATCGAAGAAGGACACGCTTTCAAACCCCGCGAAAACGCCTCCCCTTCTTCCATTAAACTGGTTTCACCGGCGTAAATTGTTTTTATGCCGTCCGACGCCGGATCAGGGAAGAGCGGACGCCGAAGATTGCGCGGACGGAAAATCCGTCAGACGGAAAAGTTCCGCCCGCCGCGCAGCCTGGGCAAAGGCTAAAAAGCACGAAAATCCTAAGGTTTTTGGGGTCTGTCCCCGCGTGCAGACCGAGAAACGTTCACCAGTACACAAATTCCCACGGATCGAATCCGTTCACGCCCGCGCCGTAGAGCGACATGGTATCAACTTCGGAATCCGGTTGCTCTGACTCTTTCCGGTCAGACTGATGCAGGGCGCGGCGCAACGCTTTCCCGCGCACTTCGTCCGATCGGGCCGTATTGAGATTTGTCGCCAGCTGCGCGTAAAGACGGCGGATCTTGGCGGCGTCAAGACATTCCGCGTTCGCCCGTTCACGCGCCGTCTCGTCGGCCGTCGGCGCGGCCGGTTTCGCCGTTTTCGCCAGCGTCAGCGGAATCTGCGAAAACACCAGCGTCCGGCCGCCCTCTCGCCGCACGGCGAAAAGCCCGTCCGCCGTCGCGCCCTCGCCCGCAAGCGGCCGCGCTTTCAGCCCGGTCGGCCAGCGGAGCTCGTTGATGCCCACCCCGCGGAAAGCGGCATCATCCGGCAACGCGGCCTTATGGAACACGCGCTCCCGTCCCAACTCAAATCCCGCCTCCGACGCCTTCTTTTCGTCGCAGATCGCCAATACTCCGCGCTCAATGCGCGGCCGCCCGGAGAGAAACGATCCTATCACCGCCGCCGCCGCCGATTCCGCAGCCGGACACGTCCCGAGCCGGTCTTCGAAGTCGAGAGTGCAGTACGTAACATCCCCTTTGCAGGCGCCGCCGGGAGTGAAGTTCAGAAGCGCGGAATAATCGAGATTGAACCCGCCGACCACGACCGGCGTATAGCCGATGCGTTCGGGCGTCTGCAGCATGAGCCCCGCGACCGTGTGGCGGCGCGATCCGCGCGGCCCGCGCCGCTTCCCGTGGCTCATGACGGCGCCGAACGGGCCGTTGGGATAATCCGGCGTGCCGCGCCAATAGGCAAGCGTTTCCGCGGTGATTTCCGAGAATGCCGGATCGCGGGCGCTGCGCGGGAAAAGTTCTCGGCTCATCACATCCTGCACGCGGAAACCGAGACGCTGCCACACCTCCGGCGTCTGCCTGAGAATCAGGAGGCGCAATCCGTTTGAAATCCGCGGATAAAGAACATCGAGCCGACGGCCGCTCAGCGCGTTGCGCCCGACGATGAGATGCGTATCGCCGGCACGGACTTCGCCGGGAGCGCCGATCATGCGGAAAGCGATTCCGAACGTCTTGAGCATCGACGCCGATTTCCCTTCCGGATCTAAAAGCGCGACGGAAAAAGGCGGATATTTCCGCATGTTCAACGGTTTCGCTTTCGCTGGATAAATTTCGATGTCCATCCTGTCGGAAATCGGTTCAACTCCATCGCCCGAGAAGGCGACTTCGAGCGAAAGAGACTTCACCTTGCCGGTCTCAGGCGCACGGAACGACAGCGGAAGGAATTTCCTCTCTCCCTGCGAGACACGCGTACGCGCCTCGCCGCCGGATATCGCGCGTCCGTCCGCCGTCACCGCGCGCCACCGGGCGCTGAACTCTTTTTCGCCGATCCCGTCCCAGATGAACACCAGTTGCTTGGCGACCTTTTCGCCGCCGCGGTACGCGTGCGTGCAGTCGACGAAGTCCGGCGCCCCGCCGAGGAACGCGCAGAAATCAAGATTCCCCTGGCGATGGATGTCGTAACCTTCATTCGCCCATGCCGGCCGGCCGACGACTTCCTCCTTCATCGGGTAATACCGCCAGTAGATTCCCCAGCCGCCGGGCGGTTCGCCGTAAGCCTCAGTGATGTTGAACCAGAGGTTGCCGCCGTTGAGACCGTACGCCCGCCAGCGTTCGTTTATGCGCCGCGTCCACCTGCGCCGCAGCTCCCAGTACATCGGCAGCCCCTTGTACAGCAGATCGCCCTTCATCTGGCCGTGATGACGCCAGCGCGTCGACCCGACCATGCGCGCGAGCGTCTCCGGCGGCTCTTCCGCATATGCCCGCTCGCCGTAGAACATGGCGAGAAATTCCGTCGGCAGGAATACGCCCTCCTTCCAGAAATTGCCGTTGTACGGCTGGCCGAACTCGATGGAACTCCACGGCAGGATTCCGTTTGTCGTCCAGCTGCAGAGCCATTCCTCGCGCTCCTGGAGCGGCGTGAAGTTGAGGTAGAGATTGGCGCTGGCGATATCGCCGCACGTTCCGTCGGCATGGGAAAAATAAAGGATGTTCGGATTGAGCCGGCGATGGAGTTCGCAGGCGAGTTCAATCTGCTCCACCCGGTCGCCGCTCGCGCGGTGCTGTCCAAGCCGGTCCGGCGCGGTTCCGGTCTCGCAGATCGTCATCTGCGAGACGATACCGGCCAGAAGCGCGGGATGATTGCGCGTAAGCCGGTGCTGCGCGCGTATGAAGCGTTCGAATTCCTTTCGGAGCTTTTCATCGCGGTGAAATGCGCCGGCTCCGATTGTATTCTGCGCCCCCATCGACGCGTACATCCCCATGCCCAATTCGTCGTGCGCATCGTATCTGCAGCGGTCCGAAAAACCCGCCGCGTTGACGGAATGCCCCCAGAAACCGACGTTGTAGCCGATATCCTGAAGATACTTAAGCCCCCACTTCCGCGACTGGAACGTGAACGTCGGACGGAAATGCGCCTTGTGCCCGTTCATCATGATTTCCCGCCCCTCGCGCCAGACTTCGCGGCATCCGAAGCGGAACGGGGGAAACTCGTCGCACGGCTTGGCGTCGTGTCCCGAAAGCCGCAACGACGTCCGGCAGATGTAAAGCGAGGGTCTGCCGAGCTCCCAGGCGACGATCCGCTCATCCCACGGCATCGTCAGCACGGTTCGGTTCAAACCTTTTTTCAGCTCCGCCTCCTTCTCCAGACGGCAGACGCGGTTGCTTTCCGCATCAAGAACCTCAACGGCTATCCGCGCGGCGGCGGCGGACGCCGAATCCGTCTCAACCTCGAAATCGATCCGCCTGCGCCGCCAGCTCGTATTGGCGAACACGTCGGCGACGAACGCGGCGGCGTACGCCGACAGCCGCGGCATAACGGCATCAGGACCTTTTTTGACGCCGTGCACCCGCGTGACCGCACGGGTGGCGCCGCGTTGCGTTTCCGCGCCGTTTTCCGTCAGCAGAAAACGGATCTCGTTGGTTTCCCCCGTCCTGACGAACCGCGTCGCGTCCACGCCTTCGAATCCCGGCCGCAGAATGTCGCCGGCGCGTTCGCCGTTCACATAAACGACCGCATCGCACTTGTGAAGCGCGCCGGGAATCTCGAGTCGGATGCGGCGACCGGCCCAGCCGCGCGGCACTTCGGTTTTGAAACTGCGCCAGACGACATTGCTTAAGCCCCACTCCGCGTCATCGGCCTTCCAGACTCCCTTGAGTTCGGCATGTTCGCGGCATCCCTCCGCCGCAGATGCCGGCGGCACCGCCCAGAAGAGAACCGCCGCCGCCCATAAACCGATCACCGGACGCATCCCGACACCTCCGAAGAATCCGGCGAAAAGAAACTGCTCAGGCGCATTACACCCTTACCTTTCTCGTCAATGCGAAAGACGATATCCTGCGTCTGAAAAAGGCGAACGCCAGGATCCCGTAGAGCGACGCTCCGGCGGCAACCAGCGCCAGCAGCGAAACAATGTCCCCGAAAGCCGCGAACGCCGGCTTGAGATTCAGCAACGCCGCCGCCATCACCGTTGCCGCGACGGTCATCCTGACGACATCCGCCCCGACGGCGCCCAAACCCAGCACTCCGTTCTTGCGGCGCGCCAGCACCGTCAGCAGCACGCATCCCGTCGCGGCGCAGAAAACCGTCGAAGCGGCCAGCCCCACATGCCGCCATTCGACCGGCAGCAGGACAACGGCGGCGATGTTGAGCACGGCGTTGAGAACAACCGTAAAGAGCGACACCCGCAGCGGCGTCTTCATGTCGTTCTGCGCCTGAAACCAGGGAACGAGCGATTTCTGGAAACCGAAGAAACCGAGACCCAGAGAGTAGACGGCGAGCGAGCGGGAAACCCGCACGGTGGCAATTTCGTCGAACGCCCTGCCCTGATAGATGACCGCGGTTATCTCCGGCGCGAGCGCGAAAAGTCCGGCCGCGGCCGGTAGCATGACGAACAAAAGGCTCCTGACCGACGACGACAGCGCGTTGCGCGCCCCGTCCAGATCGCCTCTGGCGAAAAATCCGGCGAACGCCGGCAGAAGCACCGTCCCGAAAGCGACCCCGACGATGCCCAGCGGAAGATCCATCAGACGCTCGGCATACCCGATGACTCCGGCCGCCCACGGCGCGGCGCACTGCGCCAGGACCTGATCGAGCATATAGTTCATCTGAACGGCCCCGGCGCCCACGGCGGCGATCGCGGTGTTGCTCCAGACCCGCCTGACGTTCGCATCGCGCCATCCCTCGAACAGCGGAACCGGACTCACCCCCGCCCTGCGCATCCGCCAGGCCATAAACGCGAACTGCACCGCTCCGGCGGCCAGAATCGCCATCGCCACGCGGTGAATGCGCTGGTCAAGGCGTAGTTCGGGGTTGAAGCACAGGAAAAGCAGCGCCCCTATCCACATGACATTGAGCAGACACGGCATCGCGCTTGAAGCCTTGAAGCGGCCGAGCGCGTTCAGAACCCCCATGCCGAAGGCGGCGCCGCATATGAAGATCATGTACGGAAGCAAGGTCTTCACAAGCCTGATCGTCAACAGCGTCCGCCCCGACAGTTCCAATTCGCGCCGCCACGCCACCACACTCTCAAGCCCGAGGAAGACCAGAGCGACAATAGCCGTGAGCATCACGAGCGACATCGTCATCACCGCGCGGGCCAGCCGCTCGGCCCGCTCGTGCGCACCGCTCTCCATCTCCCGCTTGAAAACCGGAACGAACGCGGCCGTGAGCGCGCCTTCGCCGAAGAGTTTTCTCGCCATGTTCGGAATGGCGAAGGCCAGCGTGAAGGCGCTCTGCTCCACCCCGGCGCCGATCATCCTCGACTGGAGCATCTCGCGCATCATACCCAAGACCCTCGACAGCGCCGTGAACGCTCCGACGGTCAGAGTGCTGCGCAGAATTTTCGCGATTCTCGAATCCTCCGGCGCCACGGTCAACCCCGCTTGAAACAGATGCGGTTTATGATCTGCGTGAAACTCTCCGCCCCTTCGAGAATCTCGATGGCGATGCGCAGATAAAGACATCTGACCGGGGTCGTTTCGAGACGCGGGAACCTGACGGCATCCTTCTCGGTGGTCACAAGCGCGTCAGCCCCCATGTCGGCGGTGCGGTTCAACGCATAGAGAACTTCGGACGAATCGTAGCGGTGGTGGTCGGCGTAGCGGTCGCACCACACGACCTTGGCCCCCAGCCCGCGCAGCGAATTTTCGAACCCTTTCGGCGAAGCGATGCCGGAAAGCGTGCAGAGCTTCTTTCCCTCCAGCCAGGAAAGCGGATACTCCTGCCGGCTCCACACGTCTTTGAGAACCTTCGGGGCGTGGTTGCAGGCGACGATTTCGGCGGTGTCGTTGTATTTGCGTATCTCCCGCTTCACTCCGGAGACATCCCCCCGACACTTGGTGAGAAAGATTATGTCGGCGCGCTTCAGATTGCCCGCCGGCTCGCGCAATATCCCGCGAGGCAGCATATTGCCGTTGCCGAACGGGTTTGTCGAATCCACCAGCACGACCTCGACGGAATGCTTCAGTTTCTGGTACTGGAAGCCGTCATCAAGAATGATGGTGTCGCATCCGAGCCGTTTGATGGCGTAGCGTCCGGCCTTGACGCGGTTGCGGTCCACGACGACCGCGACTCCGGGAAGGTTCGAGGCGAGCATATACGGCTCGTCGCCGCCGGTGGCCGAATCCAGCAGAACCCGTTTGCCGTCGGAAACGACAAGCGGCGGTTCGATAACCTGCGTGAACACGCGCTGCCACCACGGCGCCTCTTTGCGCCGGTAGCCGCGCGAAAGAATGGCGACCTTGCGGCCTTCGGCGGCGAGCGTGCGGGCGAAAATCTCCGTCACCGGAGTCTTGCCGGTTCCGCCCGCGGTGACATTGCCGATGGAAATCACCTGAATGCCCAGCGGGTAGCGGCGCATAATGCCGGTCCGGTAGAGAAAGTACCTGACCGACACCACTCCCGCGAAAACGAAACTCACGCCCTTGAGCAGCGAAAGCAGCAGACGGATACCGGCCGGCTGGTTGCGGTCGTCGCCGGGATCCTTGATGAGCTTCACGAGATAGTTCTCGAGCCGCTCTATGCCGTTCTGTCTCGCCTTGCGCAATGCCTTCAATCCCCTAAAGGAGACCCCGAAGCCGGACCCAGCGCCCGCAGATAGATGAAGAACCCGAAGCGCCAGTCGTCCTCCTCTTCGGACCAGTCGACACGTTCGTACTCGTTCTCGTAAGCGGCGAGGAACCTGAAGCCGAGACAGTCGGTGCGATAGTCAAACCACGCGCCGATCTCGTCGAGCCGACCTTCACCCGCATCCCAGATGACATACGGACCCCATGCGAAGGAATCGCATATTTCATGTTCGCAGCCGACTTCGACATACTGGTAATTGGCCCAGTTGAATTCGTCGTCCCTCATATTTACCGGATCGTACGGCATCGAAGAGAAATCCCACCAGCGGAAATTGCGCACCACGTATTTCGCGTAATAACTGAAGTTGCCGTTGAGTTTGCGCGTCCAGTCCAGATCGGCGTACGAAAGCTTGTCGTTCTCGGTGTCGTATTCCACGCGCACCGACAGCGCCGCGTCGTCGTTCGGAAGCCAGCGCGCGCGGATTCCGGGCACGACCTGCGGATCCTCCCCGTAATTGGGATCGGACGGATCTCCGGAGAGCCGGTGCATGCGCGAGCCTCCGGTGAACCGCGTGTCGTTGAACTGCACCGCGGCGTAGACGTCAAGATCGAAAACCGTTCTGAAATCTCCGCGCTCGTCCGCCTTCTTCCACACGTTGCGCCAGCCGGGAGTGATCCCGTACCACGAATACGGAAGATTGCGCGAACGTCCGGCGAACTGGTCCTGCCAGTCCATCGACGCGTCGATGCCGTCGAAAACATACGGCCTTGCTCCGCGGTCAAGCCCGCTGTAATCCGCCTCCTGGCACAGAACGTCGAGATACGGCTCGACGATATGCCGCCACCTGTCGTTGAGATCGGCTTCACCGCGTCCCGCGAAGGTGACGCCGCCTTCCACGATGCTCCTCCACACATCATCCCCGCTGCTGCCGGCCCGATCGTAGCCCGTGATCGACTGATAGCCCGAATCGCCCCAGTAGGTGCCGCGCAGACCGAAACGCGGAACGACAGAAAGCACGTCCCGCAGTTTCATCGGCATCGACAGACGGTGATAGGTGTCCATGCGGAATGTATTGTAATCGGCCCACGCCCCAGGCACCTCACGAAACGCGGGAACGGTTTCCCCATCTCCTATTTTCGCGTAATTGCGGTTCAGATACCCCATCCTGCTCGAAGACTCGTAATTGACCGGCAATCCGAACACCGGCATCGGGGCGACATCGAGATAGAATTCCGGCAATCTTGACGTTCCGCCGTAGAAATCGTCGATCGGACCCGACACGCTGGCGCCGAACCCGACGGCGCTCTCATTATGCTCCCACGCAAGTTCATTGCCGCCGTACCCCGCAAAACGGTTGCGGAGGTTGAAAAGCGAATCGCGCAGAAAATCCCGGTAAAAATACGAGTCGCTGTATACCGTCCCCCGGAGACGCACAATGTCGCGTTCGGTGAGATCGACGCTGTGCTCGAGGTTCAGCGCATAACGCTCGTCCGGCACCGTGCTGCCCCAGTTGCGGTAGTTCCATTCGTGACGGTCGTTCCAGTGCCGGTCATAGCGGTCCGCATCCCGATCCCACGCATAATAGACTTTGAACGCGCCCTTGCCGAAATCGCCCAGCCGCCACCGGACGGACTGTCCGAGAGCCACTCCGTTTTCGGCGCGCAGATCGAATCTGGTGGCGCCTTTCAGTCCGTATTCGCCTTCGTCGAACCCGCCGGCGATATGATAGACGTATTTCGTAAGCAGATATGCGCCCCACCGGCTGGAGTAGCCCGGCATCACCCGCCAGCCGTATTCGGTATCCATTGGATAGAACCAGTACGGCATCCATACGACGGGGACTCCGTAGAGATACGCCCACATGTCCCTGAACATCACGTACTTGTCCTTCTGACCGCTGCCCTCGCCGACGATTTTCCAGTGCAGACACGAATCGTCGTTGGTGCAGGTCGTGATCATGGTATTCCCCGACACCGCCATTGAGCCGGTCACATTGTCGGCCGCCATGTGCTCCGACGTCACCCGGATGGGAGCCGGACGTTTGGCGGCGGCGGATAAAGTCGCCGAGCAGAGCGCAAAAACCGCGCAAAGTGCAATCTGTTTCATCATGACTGTGAGTATAACACTTGAGAGGTGGCCGCGTCCAGTATGGAAAACGACTCGGGATGCCGGTGCAGTTCCGAGACGAATGTCAATCTGGTGTTGAAATCCTTCTGCAACGCAGCGAGAATCGCGGAATCCTCGGTGCGCAGACGCTGCATGACCTGCGGAGCGATGACGATCTTCGGTTCGAACGGCTTTTTCTCGAGTTCCGATTTCTTCAGAAGCGAAATCAGATGACGCTGGACTTCGATCGAGATCGCCATCGGAGACTTGACGACTCCGCGCCCGTGGCAGTACGGACAGCTTGAAGTGAGCATCGAAAGGATCGACTGGTCCTGCCGCTGACGGGACATTTCGAGAAGACCGAGCTCGGATATCTGCAGCACGTTGGTGCGCGCCCGGTCGCGCTTGAGCGCGTTTTTGAGCGCCTTGTACACCTGATTCTGGTGCTTGCGGCTCTTCATGTCGATGAGATCGAGAATGACCAGTCCGCCGATATTGCGCAGGCGGAGCTGGCGCGCGACTTCCTCGACCGCCTCGAGGTTGACCTCGAGAATCGCCTCTTCCTGACTGCCGTTGCCCTTGTAGTGGCCGGTGTTGACGTCGACGGCGATGAGCGCTTCGGTCTCGTCGATTACGAGATAGCCGCCGGATTTGAGCGGCACCTGCCGCGAAAACGTCTCGTGAAGCTGCCGCTCCAGCCCGTAATGCTCGAATATGCCGGTATGGCCGTCGAACCGGCGGATCTTCGAACGCGCACGGCGCGAAATCTTGCCGGAAACCTCGCGCATATCGGCGAAACTGCGCTCGTCGTCGATCACGATGGCGTCGACCTCTTCCGTCAGCCAGTCGCGGATGACCCGCTCGCACAGATCCGGCTCCTGGAAAATGCAGCAGGGCGTGCGCAGGTTCTTCGTGTTGCCCTGCATCTCGCTCCACACCGAAAGCAGATTCCTCAGATCGCGCGCGAACGCCCGCGCCGACGCTCCCGCGCCGACCGTGCGCACCACCAGCCCGACGTTCTCGGGCAGCGGAAGCTTGTCGAGTATCTTCTTGAGCCGCTTGCGCTCGGCGGCGTCGGAGATTTTCTTCGACACCCCGCGGATGCGGGTGCCCGGCATCATGACGAGATACCGCCCGGGAATCGAAAGATTGGCGGTCACTCTCGGCCCCTTGGTGGAGATCGGCCCCTTGGTCACCTGGACGATGATTTCGGAACCCGGAGGGAAACGCTTGGCGATCTCGGCGTCCGACAGGCGGTTCGACTTGCGTCCGCCCTTCGCCGAACGCGCCCTCGGCTCGTCATCGTCGTCCAGAAGCGCGTCGGCGTCGGGAGTCATGTCCCAATAGTGGAGAAAGGCGTTCTTCTTCAGCCCGATATCGACGAACGCGGCCTGCAGATCGTTTTCCAGATTCTGGATGCGCCCCTTGAAGACGCTTCCGACCAAACGCTCCTCCTCGGGATGTTCGACCATGTACTCCTCGAGTCTGCCGTTTTCCATCACGGCGACGCGGGTTTCGAGTTTCTCGACGTTGATTATAATCTCGCGCTTCATTTTCGAGCGCTTAAACCATCCGAACAGGTTCATTTTGTTTTTCCTCTCTGTGCACAGACACGCTCTGCACCAATCCGAGCCCGGCCATCACCGTCATGAGAAAGGTGCGGCCCGACGATATGAACGGCAGCGGCAGCCCGGTTATCGGCACCAGCCCGATCGACATCGCGATGTTGATGTAGACATGCGCAAACACGAGGGTGGAAACGCCGAGCGCCAGCAGACGGCCGCGTCCGTCCGTTGAAACGAATGCCACGTAACATCCCGGAACGAGCAGACACCCGAACAGGACGAGCAGCGCCAAAGATCCGACGAACCCCATCTCCTCGGCGTAAACGCAGAAGATGAAGTCGTTCATCGAAATCGCCTGCGGCAGGTACTTCAGGTGGTTGGTCTCCCCCTTGCCGAGTCCCTTGCCGGAAAATCCTCCGGAGCCGATCGAAATCTTCGCCTGGCGCAGATTGTAGCCCGCGCCCTGCAGATCCTCCTCCGGGAAAAGAAACACCCGCACCCGCCTGATCTGATGAGGCTTGAGCGGAACGAGTTTGAGAATGCTCTCGCGTCGCTGCGGCGGCACGCCCGGCTTCTCCGCCTCGTAGACCGCCCCCAGCACCGCCGCCGCCCCGACCGCGCCGGCAAGAGCCATCGCGACAAGCCCCCGGCGCCATACCCGGGCGACGAGCAGCATCACCACCGTCGCGGGAACGAGCGTGAGCGTGGTGCCGAGATCCGGTTCGGCGAGGATGAGCAGCGCCGGCACGCCGATGACCGCCGCCGCGAGCGCAAAGCCCCTGAAAGTGAAACGCCAGGCGCCGAAAAAGCCCGCCGTCTTCTTGACCGGCGAATAATCGACCGGCGTGCCGAAGAGCCATGACACGAGCATGATAAGACATATCTTGCTGATTTCGCTGGGCTGGAAGAACCAAAGCCAGCGTTTGCCGCCGTACACCGTATCTCCGAAAATCAGCACCGCCGCCAGCAGCGCTATCGACACCGCGTACGAAGGCACGGCGAAACAGTCGAGCAGTTTGCGGTAATCGGTGAAACTCAGGACGAGATACACCGCAAGACCGAACGCCGCCGTAACGAGGTTGTTGATCCACATTCCGTGGAAAACAGTTTCCGAACGGGCCGAACCGGCCGACCAGATGGCGGCGGTGCCCACCGCGATCAGCGCGATCATCGCCGCGAACATAAGCCAGTTGAAATGCCGCAGCCTTTTCATCGCCTTCCGTCCTCCGCGGCTTCCTTCTCGCCGAACATCGCGGCGAGGACGTTTCTCACTCTCGGCGCGGCGGTGACTCCGCCGGACTGGCCGTTCTCCACGACCATCGCCACCGCCGCCGTGGGATTTTCCGACGGGGCGTAGGCGATGAACCATGCGTTCTTGCGGCGGTTTTCGCCGCGTCCGACTTCCGCGGTCCCCGTCTTCCCGGACACCGCAACCGCGATTCCCTCGCCGCCTCGCCGCCCGGTTCCACCGTCAACCACCATGCGCATTCCCTCGCGGACGACGTCGAGACTTCTCCCGGAGAACGGCAGCCTCTCCGATCTCACCCCTATATCGAGTTTCAGCCGGGGGACGACCAGCCTTCCGGTTCCGATGGCGCCGGCCACCAGCGCCATCTGCAGCGGGCTCGCCAGAAGCATCCCCTGCCCGATGGCCATCTGCGGAAGGTCGCCGGGATACCACCGCTCGCCGTACATCCGCATCTTCCAACTCCCGTCGGGAACCGTTCCGGCCATATCCACCCCGAGATCGATTCCGGTTTTGCAGCCGAGACCGAACGCTCTGGCCGCGCGGATCACCGCATTGCTTCCGACCGTCACGGCAAGATTGCAGAAATAGGGGTTGCAGCTTTCGCGCAGGGCGTGACGCATGTCGAGCGGACCGTGCCCCCACCGGCTGGCGCAGCGCAGATGCATCGCCCCCAAAATGAACGCGCCGTTGCAGTAATATCTCTCTCCCGCGGAGAATCCGTTTTCAAGCCCTGCAAGCGCCGTAATCGGCTTGAATGTGGAACCGGGCGCGTAGGCTCCGCCCGAGGCCCGGTTCAGAAGCGGCTTGGCGGGATCGCCGGCGTAGCGGGAGTAGAGTTTGTAGCTGAGGCGCGGAACGAACTCGTTGGGATCGAACCCGGGCGACGAAACCAGCGCCAGAACATCCCCGTTGCGAGGATCGACCACCGCGCAGGCGCCTTTCATCCCCCGCAGCTGCTCCTCCGCGCAACGCTGAATGCGCGAATCGAGCGAAATGCGCAGATCGGGCCCGCGTTTCGGCTCGACGACCGTCCATTCGCGCATGGCGAACCCGCGCGCGTCCACCAGCACCTTGCGCTCGCCGGAAACCCCGCGCAGGAAACTGTCGTAATAAATCTCCAGCCCGGAGCGGCCGCGCATTTCCGGAAGATAGAAATTGAACTTTTCATCCCCCGCCTCCGACTCTCCGCGGTCGCGCCCGACATAACCGATCAGATGCGCGGCCAGAGAACCCTGCGGATAGAAACGCTCCTCGCTCTCCAGAACGGAGAAGCCGGGCAACTCCCGTTCGTTTTCGCAGAAGCGCGCCAGCCGTTCATCACCGATGTCGCGCCACGCCACCAGCGGCATCGCCAGCGACTGGTTTATATGCCGGCGGATATCCCGCACCGTGAGCGGGGAGGGAGCGCCCACCGTTTCGGCAGCGTTGGAAAGCGCCGCGCAGATGGCCGCGGCGGTCGCCTCCCATGTCCGTTTCTGGAAGAAGGCGGCGTTGCAGACTATGGATATCGACCGGCGGTTGTCGGCGAGAACCACGCCGTTGCGGTCGATTATGCGCCCGCGGTCGCCGTCAGTCTGCACGCGGCGCACCGACTGCCGGACGTTGGCGTAACCGTAATCGGCGGCATCCTCTATCTGCACCTCCTTGAGCCGCACCGCCAGAACGGCGAGTCCGAAGACAAAGACCGCGGCAACCGCCCAGCACGCGAAATCGCTGACGATCGACTCATCCCTGTTCATCGATCGCCGCCTTTCTGCCCGCCCAGGCCAGCACCGCCGCCGTCACGACCGCGGTCAACGCGCCTACGGGCAGCGATAAAAACATCCTTGCGAATATCCCGCCGTGCAGAGTCCCGATCCACGCCCACAGCCACGCCTGATAGCCCAGAAACGCGAACGCCGCCGTGCACCGCGGAAATCCGGACCACCTCGACAGCGACGCGGCGACCAGGAAGTAGCTTACGCTGGTCATCGCCGGAAGAGAGGATATCGCGTCCTCCACCGCTCCGGCGGCGATCGCGAAAAGCGCCGCGCGCGTGGTCGAACGGCGCGAGGAAAAATACACGCACGCGCAAAGGAGCACCGGGAAACCGACTCCGAAGAACTTAGGCAGCAGTTCCTCAAGACCCGCGCCGACAACCAGCACGAGTATCGAAAGCGTCAATTGTGCGATATCATTTCCCACGACGGATGAAGACGTCCTCCAACGCCGAAAATTCGACTGCCGGCTGCACTTCACCCTCGCTCGCGAGACCCTTGCCGTCCTTGCGGACATCCAGTAAAGTGCCGACCACGAGTCCCTTCGGGAACACCCCTCCCAGACCCGACGTTAAAACTCTGGAACGCGCCGGAATCTCCTCCGCGTTCCTCAAATGCCCCAAAACCAGCATATCCTCTCCGCCGCCGAGGAGTATTCCCCGGGGCCTGACAGAATCTATGGTTTCGACTTCACAGGCGACTTTCACGGAAGCGTCGGTTATGAGCGCGATTTCGGAAGTGTGCGGAGAAACCGCATCCACCCGTCCGATCAACCCCTCGGGCGAAACCACCACCGCGCCGACGGCGACACCGTCAAGCGTGCCTTTGTCCACCCGGATCGTGTCGCGCGCCGCCGCCGCGCCGCCTTTCCTCGAGAGAACCCCAGCGGCCAGCCACGCCCCCGGCGACCTGCGGACGTAACCGAGCGCCTCCCGCAGCCGGACATTCTCGGCCTCGACCTTTTCGAGTTCTCCGCGCAGCAGAGCCAGTTCCGCGATTTCACGCTTGAGCCGGACATTCTCCGCGCTTGCCGCCGCGCCGCGGGCCATGCCGGAAATCCGCGAACAGACCTTGCGCACGAAAGACTGCCTGACCCGTTCCACCGGATACACGGCTTCCGCGGAAACCGATCTGAACGATACCGCAAGTACCGTTCCGATCGCCGCCAAAGCAAATACCGCTATTGTTCCGGTGTTTCTGAATTTCACGACGCTCGCTTGTTTCTGGCGAGGAAGTCGAGTTCATTCATGACGACACCGGTACCTTCTGCGACTGCGGAAAGCGGATCGTCCGCCACCGTGACGGGCAAACCCGTCTGCGCCGCGAGGAGTTTGTCGAGACCGCGGAGCTGGGCGCTGCCGCCCGAAAGCACAAGACCGCGGTCCACGAGATCCGCCGCAAGTTCCGGTTCGCAGCGGTCGAGCGTGGAGCGAACCGCATCCACGATCAACCCTACGGGATCCTTGAGGGCGTCACGAACTTCCTCCGAGGTTATCGTCAAAGTCTTCGGCAACCCCGCCACAACATCACGGCCGCGCACTTCCATGGTCGTCTCTTCCCCGGTGGGATATGCGCTGCCGATTTGTATTTTGATCATTTCAGCCGTGCGCTCGCCGATGAGCAGATTGTACACGCGCTTGAGATAGTTCATTATGCAGTCGTCCATCGCGTCTCCGCCGGCCTGACGGGCGGAGTAGCTGTGGACGATTCCCGCGAGCGAGATAATTGCCACTTCGCAGGTTCCGCCGCCTATGTCGACGATCATCGAACCGGCAGGTTCGGAGACCGGCAAACCGACTCCGATAGCCGCGGCCATAGGCTCTTCGATGAGGAAAACTTCACCGGCGCCGGCGGCGTGGGCCGCATCTTCTACGGCACGCTTTTCGACCTCGGTGATTCCGGACGGGACGGCGATCACCATCCGGGGCTTGTTGTACTTGGAGTAGAAACGTTTCGGGCAGACCTTGTTGATGAAGTACGCGATCATCGCCTCGGTTATGTCGAAATCGGCGATGACGCCGGATTTCATCGGCCGGATGGCGATGATGTTGCCGGGAGTGCGGCCGAGCATGCGCTTGGCCTCCTCTCCGACGGCGAGCACCCGCTTGGACCCGGCCTGAATCGCCACCACCGAGGGCTCGCGCAGCACAATACCGCGATCTTTCGCGTATACGAGCGAGTTGGCGGTTCCGAGATCGATGCCGATATCGGTCGAGAATAGCGACTTGAGTTTGCCGAACATTTTACCTGTTACCGTTATTTTTCAATGATTACGGATATTTTATCCGTTTTTCCGCCATTCGTCAATAGCGCGGACGCGCCGTCAGAGGATTTCACAACTGAATTCGCCGCCCCTGAAGGTATGCTTGCTTCCGTCGGGCAGCGCGAACGAGGCTTCGTTGTCCATGCCAAGTCCGATGACGATGACACGCCACGCGCCTTTGCCGTCGGACATCTTCACTGCGCGGGTACGCCCTTTTACATCCTTGTGACGCAACTCTTCAATCGCCTCGCCGGACATGATGAACGGCTCGAGTTCGCGAAGTTTGCGGATGTTGCGGAGCATGGCCCGCTTGCGGACTTCGTATCTTTCGGGATACGGGCCGCGGAAAAGATCGTCCCACATGTAGAAGATGAATCCGCGAGCCCCCCACGAAGCCTGAAGAAGCGCAACCGCGAGCATTCCCTCTTCCGTCGGCTCGACGCCGTTTGTGTCGTAGATTTCCTTGTTCTCTCTGGCGCGCGGGCGGTAGTTCGCCTTGTTGAAGCACTGCGGGCACAGCCATGCGACCGACGGACGGCACACCGCCCATTTTCTCATGTCGGCGTCCATTCTTTCAAGACCCTTCGAGCCGGGCGCTATCGGATAGTAGTCGGCTCCGTAGCAGTCCGATATTTTGAGATAGGCCGCCGGATCGAACAGGTTGCACTCCCACGTCGGACGGTCCGGATCCGTCTCGTTGATCATCCGGCGCATCGAATACACGTAGGGAATGAGCGTCATCGGCGCTTCGTCGGTCAGATAATACGCGAAAAGCGAAGGCTCGCGCATGAATTTCCCGATGATGTCGCGGTGCTCGGTGTAAAGAAGATCCTTGCGGTGGTGCCAGCCCGTGACGTTGAGCATGAGTTTGATGCCGTTATCCTCAAGTATCCTGAACACCCGCGGAAAGTACTTCTCTCCCCAGTTGAAAAACCAATACTCGAGAAGCAGATTCGCGCTGGCCGCTTTCCACTCGGCCATGGCCGTTTCGAATTTTCCGATGTCGCGGCTGTGGCCGAACGACGCGAAAAACCCGAGCGGCATGAAAGGCTTCCCGTCAAGAAGCGCAATTCCATTCTCCGTCACGAACGTTCCGCCGGGCCCCGGCTTCACCGTCGGCAGAACCTTCACATCGATCTCGTTCCTCGCGCAGACCTTGCCCGTTTTGGAATCCGACACCGACGCGCGCAGTTTGCCGCGCCCTTTATAGCCGATGCGGTTTGCGAAACTTACGGTAAAGGAACCGTCGACACCGCGCACCTCCCGCTTCGAGAGCACCTTTCCGCTCTCCGAAAGAAGTTCGATGTTGAACACCGGCTTTCCGCCCTTCGGCAAAACCTCCCCGGAATAGGCCGAATAGAACCTCACGCGCGGATTGTCCGAAAACACGTAGTTGTGCGTCGGCCAGACGTTCGTGAAGAGCCACGCCGGCTCATCCTCTTCGAGGAACACGTCGTCGAACTCCACATACTCGTCCATGCCGGTGCAGACGCGGGATGCCGCATCCGCCGCGAGCGCGATGGTGGCGAACACGTTGCGGTCGGAGTCGTTCGACTTGGGGACGAACGTCACCCATTTGCGCTTCCATCCCTCCGTAAGCTCCTCCTCGGTCACGTTCCAGCAGCCCTGAAGATGCGTGCCGTTGCCGTACGATTCCCAGAAACAGTGGGCGAACACCTTGCCGTGCGGCCGGTAGCTGAAGCCGAACTTGTAGCGCTTTCCGGCCACGGGCTTGAAGTCAGTCTTGAAATCGTAGCGGATCTTGCCGTTTTTGGCGCGGCACGGAAAAAGCCGAAGCCCGCCCGACGTCGAATAGCCAAGTCCGCCCGCGATCTCGACGCCGTTCTTCTCGCCGTGGAATTTCGAGACGTCCTCGAAACCGGCGTTCTCGAACGCCTCAATGCTCCTGCCGGCCTGCGCGCTCCACGCAACCGCGACCGCCGCCGCGGCGGCAAATACGGTTTTTGATTTATTCATCTCTTTCTCCCGATATGTTTTGCCATGCCGCTTTTTATCTGCGGAGAATGTCGCAGGTGAATTCTTTCCCGGAGTAGACGTACAACTCGCCGTTTCTCTTCACGTTTCCGCACGTCGGCGTCAGCTCTCCGAACGGCTTGGGCAGTCTGAACGAACACTTGTTGTCGCGGGTAAGACCGTAGACCAGGACTCTGAGCCCGCCTTTGCCGTCGGTCAGCGCCACCACCCTGGATTTGCCCTTTCTGTCGTCGTGATCGATTTCAAGTATTTTCCTGCCGCTGACGATGAAAGGCTCCAGGTCTTTCATCGCCGCGCCGACGCGCTTCACCTTCTCCCAGCGTTTTTCGTACCATTCCGGGAAAGGCCCGCGGTAGATGTCGAAATACGAATAGAACGCGAACCCCTTTACTCCGTTGGCGACGAACGAAAGCGCCACGGCAAGCATTTCATTCTCTTCCGGTTCACGGCCGGATTTGAGATAGACTTCCCTGTCGTCCCGCGCACCGCGGCGGTAGTTCGCCCAGTTGACCGCCTGCGGCGCGTGCCAGGAAGCGGCCGGCCGACAGGCTCCGGCCCGGCGCATGTAACCGTCCGTGCCTTCCAGCGAACAGTCCTTGCGCTCGGAAACGGGATACGAATCGCCGCCCTGCACGTCCGAAACCGGCAGATACGGCGGCGGGCTCATGATGTTGCAGGCGTGGACGATGTGCCCGGGAGTCGCCTCGTTGAGCGTGCGGCGGATTTTCTCGAGAATCGGAATCTTGTCCTCGCTCGCCTCGTCCATTATGTACCAGCCGAGCACCGCCGGATACTTCGCGAGCTCCAGCGCCTGCGGAACGATCTCGTGGAGCTTGTCCGGTTTCTGCTGATAGCCCGCGAAATCGTCGGCGAGGACGCGGATCTTGTACTTCTCGCAAAGTCCGTAGAAAAATTCACGGTCCTCTTTTCTGCGCAAGGTGTAGGTATGGTAGTCGATGAGGAAGTTGAAGCCCGCCTCGTGGATGCGCCTGAGGTGGTATTCCACTTCCTCCCTGGTGTATTTCGAAAGTTTGGCGAGATCGGAATAGAACCCGAGCGGCATGAAGGGTCTGCCGTCGATGATCGCGCGTCCGCGCTCGTCGATGAACACCTCGCCCTTCTTCGGCCGGTAGGTCGGCGCGACCGTGACCTCGCGGCTGCGGCGCGCGACTTCCTTTCCGTTGTTGAAAAGTATCGCCGTAAGCGTCGCCGCGCCTTCATGTTTCAGTTCTCCGAACTCGACGCTTACAACCCCATCGACCTCTTCCGCCTTGGCCTTCGCCAGCACTTTTCCGCCGGGGAGACGGAGTTCCAGCTCGTATTCCGCCTTGGCGTCCGCCGGCAGGAACGGCCCGATGAACGACGAATAGGCGCGCACGCGTCCGCGCTCGCTGAAAATCTTGTTGTGCGTCGGCCAGGTGTTGCAGAAATTCCATATCGGCTCGTCCGTCTTCAATTTGGCATTATCGAAATCGATATGGTTTTCCGGTTTGCCGACATCGATTTTCCGGTTGGGATCGAGAAGCGCGAAAAGAATGAAGCGCAGTTTCTCTTTTCCCGCGTCAAGATCGCGTTTAGGCACAAACGCCAACTCCTCGCGGAACCATCCCCCTCCGATGTCGATCGACTTGCGCCCCCAGTAGCCCTCGTATTTCTTCGTTTCGGGATTGGTGGTCTCAAGCGCTATCTGCTCGAGAACCTCCTTGGAATTGTTGCGCGTCTCCACCGAAAAGATGTAGCGTTCGCCCTTCTTGAGTTTCAGCGTCTTTTTGACCGGAAACTCGAACGAATGCCGCACGAATCCCGACATCCGCGCCCCTCCGTTGCCGTTGAAGCCGAATCCGCGGGCGGCTTCGGTGTACTTGTCGAGCCGACCGTGCGC
>JAFVZE010000201.1 GCA_017508315.1 Kiritimatiellia bacterium
CAAATCGCCGCCGTCAGCCACGACCTTGCCAAGACCAACACGTTCTCCGTTTCCGGCACTCTGAACGAACCGGGATTTCTCCGCCTCACGCTGAAATCGGACGGCATGAAACCCATCACGCGCTCAGCCGCCTTCGACCCGCTCAAAATCCGCCGCGGCGGTCCGCGTCCCGCCGACTTCGATACATTTTGGAGCGATGCGAAAAAGCGTCTCGAAAAAGAAGTGCCGCCGGATATCCGCTTGACGCGCATTCCTGAAAAATCCACATCGTCATACGATTTCCACCGCTTGTCGCTGGCTACTTTCGGACGGCGCGTCCACGGTTACATGACCGTCCCGAAAGACAAATCCCGCGCCCCGTATCCCGTGGAATTCCAGGTATGCTCGGCCGATTTCGCCTCGTCAAACGACATAAACGGCCGCGACGACGCAATCTGCGTCCGCTTCAGCGTCTTCCCGTTCGAACCGGATTGGAAATGGGAAGAAAAAGGTCTTCGTGCTCAATACACCGCATTGAACAACGAAACGAAAAACCGCTACGGCACCGCCTACTTCTGTCGCGGCGGCATAACCGACAGCCGCGAGGCATATTTCTATTATCCTGTCATCCTCGGCATCAACCGCGCCGTTGACTGGCTCGCCGGACGACCGGATGTCGACCGCACGCGGTTTCGTTATCACGGAACTTCACAGGGCGGCGGATTCGGGCTTTATCTCTGCGGACTCAACAAAACTTTCACACGGGCCGTTTTCTACGTTCCCGCGCTCTGCGATATATTGGGAGCCAAGGCCGGACGGCGCAGCGGATGGCCGCTTCTCCACGAGGCGTACGGTGCCGATCCGCAAAAGCGCTCCGCCGTTGAAAAATGGGGACCGTACTTCGACTGCGCGAACTTCGCCTCCAACATTATCTGTCCTGTACGCATCGTTGCCGGATTCGCCGATACAACCTGTCCGCCGGCCAGCGTGTACGCCGCCTACAACGAAATCCCCTCCGGCGTCAACAAGAAAATTCTGCACGGCCTTGATATGGGACATATCTGCGACAACTCTTTCTACATCCAATGCGAGGCGTGGATGCGTGACGACGGCCCTGACACGCTCCGCGCATTCCGCTGGACCGAGGACTTTGTTCCCGCGCCCGACGGCGTAAAGCTCTACACGTACTCCATGGCACCGGCCGGCACAGGAAAACACCCGATTGTCGTCTCCCGCTCGCCGTACATCGGACGCCGACGCACGGACCACGCTGCATTCGCGAAATCGGAAGCCGCATTCCTCTCCCGCGGATACGCCCGCGTCTACCAGCACTGTCGCGGCTCCGGCGCCAGCGACGGGGTACGGACACCTTTCGACGATCAGCAGGCGGACGGCCTCGCCCTTCTCGACTACATACGCAAACTTCCCTGGTACAACGGCGAAATCTTCCTGGTTGGCGCCAGTTACAACGCAACCGCGCATTACACCATTCTCGACGCCAATCCTCCCGACGTCAAAGGCGCCGCGCTCTATGTACAGGATGTCAAGCGCTACAACATCATTTATCGCAACGGCTTTTTCAAAATAGGGCTCTACGGCGGATGGTATCTCTCTGAATACCACAAAAACGACAGATCGCTCACGCGCGACAAAGCCGTCACGTTTTTCCAGTTCCCGCTCAAAGACTTCCCGAAACGCTACTGGGGCAAAAGCGTACCCCCGATCGAGAATGTACTGTCCCATCCGCGCGAAGACGATCCGTTCTGGAACTCCAACGCCCCCGGAAGTGGGATCGACTGCCGAAACGCGCTGCTCAAAACCAAAATCCCCGTCCTCCTCAAAGGAAGCTTTTACGACATCTATACCGACGGCGTGTGCGCAATGTGGCGGGAACTTCCGCCTGAGCGCCGGGCGAACTGCTCATTCATAATCGACGCCTGCGGTCACAACGGCAGACACTCGCCGGCGCTCAAAAATACGCGCGCGATCTTCCCCGGAGGCGCACGGCGGGAAGCCGGCGTGGAAGCCGAGGACTGGTTTGATTATGTCCGCACCGGCAAGCCGCCCGCAAACGCCCCGCTCGGGAAAACCCGTTTTTACGCACTTTGGCAAAACACCTGGATTACAACCGATGAGCTCACCGACGGACCTCGCCGCGTAGTTATTCCGCTCGGTTCCGGCGAGCGCGACTATACCTACGATCCGCTTCGTCCGCTCCCGGTATTCCCGGGATCTGGCGGAATCTGTTTTGGCGGCATGCAGCTTCAGCCGGAACCGGGCTTCCGCGACGATGTGGTTTCGTTCATACTTCCTGACGTTACCGAAGAACTTGATGTGCGCGGTCGCATGGAGGCGGAACTTTCCGTTTCAAGCGACCGTGAAGACACCTGCTTTTACATCCGGACTAGCGTTGATAAAGGCGACGGCAGATGGCTTGTGCTTAGAGACGACATAACCTCGCTCGCCCTGAAGTCACCCTACACGCCCGGCACCCGCCGAACTCTCCGTTTCCGCTTCGCCGACCACGCTTTCCGGCTCTCGCCGGGAGACAGACTGCGCGTAGACGTCTCAAGCGCCAATTCGCAATTCGCGCCCCATCCAAACGTCGCCGGCGACGCCTTCGCCGTCACGACGCCCCAAACCGCCCGCAACCGGATCTTCGCCGGTTCTTCGCGACTCATCCTCCACGTTCTCGAACCGCAAAAACCGTAACCGTATAACACTTAAATCCCGCCCTTTTCGTGCCTGACCCAGGCTGAACGCAGGAACTTGACCGAGCGCGAGAATATCTGATCGACGTTGGCCGACGATGACACATCGAGAAAATCGCGGACCTCGTCGCTGCTCAGGTGAAAGCGGGTCTTGAGCAGATGGATATAGGCGCGCTCTGGATCTTCGCGCCACAGATCGTGGAAACAGCGGTGGGTCATCGTCCAGACGTCGTTGCGGAAAACATTGTCGTCGCTTACAGGAATTTCCATCGTATGCGAAGCGCCTTCCGAATCCGGGGAGAGTCCTTGAATCAAGCCCAGCTTTGCCGTACGGACGGTTCCATCGTCAAACGTGAGCGTAAGATCGTACACGTTTTCCATCTGCGAGGAATCCGGTACCGTCAGCATTCGGTGCCACTTGCGAAGATTCACCGTTGGGGCACAAGAGCGAAACCGTCGGCAATCACAACTCCGCGGGACTTCGATGCAATGATCTTGAGCGTTGCGCCGGGCGCGAGTTCAAACTCACCAGCCTCTTGCCAAGTGCCAGTTCCAATGCTCTGGTTCACAGTGATGCTTCTCACGGTCCCTCCCGAGAATATCTCAAGAGTCGTCGCGGACTCCGTCTTCAGAGAATGCATGTAGGGCACACGCCAAAGAAGTCTGAATTTCCCCGCCTTTTTAACCGGCAGCGGATAGGTTATGTCGCCAACCCCGGTATTGTCCGTGAAATCCACTCCCCAACCATATCCACCAGGAGGATAATGGGATGACATCCCGACCTGTTCCCCGTTCGCATTATGAATGCTTTTCCATTTTGCGCCAATGACGACACCAGGCATTTCATCATCAACTATTATCCAATCCTTCGTTGCGGGATCGGGATTGCCCGGGAAATCGCCGCCCAGATTCCGCTGCAGTTCACGCACAAGGCCCTTCTTCCATATGTCACGGGGTTCGCATCCGCGCGCCTTGCACATTGCCGCCGCCTCACCCGCCGCACACCCAATCTGGGAAAGCGTATTGATCACGCGGGGACCGCCCAGACCGACATGCGTACAGCTGAAGCACCTGCCGGCCATGAACAGGTTGGCGATATTCCGCGAATATATCGAACGGTACGGAATCCAGTAGCGGCCGTAGTGCGGCTGACGGCACGTCGTGAGGAAATCCACGCCCGGCTTGAAATCGTCATAGTGCAGATCGACGCTCCAGGATCCGGCGGCAATGGCATCTTCGAAAAGACGCGTTTCCGTGACATCCTTTTCGGAGTATATCCAATCGCCAAGCAGACGGCGCGACTCGCGCTTGCCGAGCAGGAACGGCACATTGTCCAGAACAAGACGCGAATTCACCGGATTCTTCTTTGCCAGCGAGAATGCTCCGTAGATGGCCAGCAGCAGACGGTCACGGACGGCCTCGCCTTCCTTGATCACGTCTCTCCTGATGCCGTATTCCCAGTTCCATTCACCGCGCACAGCCTCAACGCCCTGTGCATGCCTCTCAGCCCACGGAGCAGAAAACGGGATGTCCGTGTTCGCGGAATCACTCGTCCACATCAATGAGGCCCCCAGAGTCTGGCCGTCCGCCTTCTCAGGAGCGAAAGACTCGTCAAACTCGTTGCGAGCCTCGCGTCCCATGCGCCAGTCCGCACCGGCGAAATATCCGAGCCACCCGTCACCCGTAGCATCGCAGAAGAGCGGAGCACGGAACCGCACGATGCGATTGCGCTTCCAGTCGAGCGCCTTGGCCGCCACAATTCTGCCGTCGCCCGTCTCAGCGGCGAACACCCTTGTGCAGAGATGCAGCCCGAGCGTCTTCTCGTCCTGGACGATGCGCATGCGGTTTGCGTCTGACAGAACCATGTTCGGATTGCGGTTCATGAACCAGCCGCGCAGTTCACGGACGAGCGGATACTTGGACTCGCCCGCCGACCAGACGCGAATCTCAGAGGATCCGTTGCCGCCAAGGACAGGACGGTCCTGCACAAGCGCAACCTTCATCCCGCGGCGCGCGGCCGCCACTGCGGCGCAAGTTCCGGGCAATCCGCCTCCCACAACCACGAAATCCGCGTCGACAGTTTCATCCTCCTCCGAGGTGCGGATATCCAATGGTCCGCTCGGCACCGAAGTCCCCGAACCTTCTTTGACAAGCACAATGCCTGCACAACGTCCGTCAAATCCATCCTGGTCAACCAGAGCAATGCAAACGCTCCCGGCCCCCAGCTGCACCGTGCCGCCGTCCTCCCATGCCCATTCGCCCTGAGACACGCCGAACGTGCGCGGCAGAAGGCTTCCGCCTACGCGCACCTTGAATGAGCCCGCTCCATCCGTCCACTTGCGCGAACGCACCCAAACCCGCCACTCGCCCGCATCAGGCACATCGACGCGCGCCGTCGCATCGAGAACGCGGATCCCACAGCCGTGCGCAAGCAGATACGGCGACCCCATGATATCCATGAACTGTACATCAAGTTTCCATCCTCCACATTCAAAACACTGCGGATACACGTTCACGCGATTTACCGAATCTGCGAATGCAATCAAAGAAAACACGCCTGCCACAGCCGACAGGAGGATCCTCACTCTATTTTTCATTGTGTTCATCAGCTTCACCTCAAAAATGACCGACGTACAATAACACCTTCTATTTCCACTTATATGATTCCGTCACCACACTCCCACCTCAAAGATGCGGGCGGACGAAGCTCCGTAGGTTTCCGTGACGGTCACGCGCACCTCGCGCACGGTCCTCGGAGCGAACCTGTGGACCGCAAGCCTGCGCCTGTTCGCCTTGACGTCCGCCAGCGTTTCCCACGCGACGCCGTCCGTGGACGTCTCCACCCTGTATGCCCGCACCAGCGTCGGCGGCACGCGGTGATGCACCCACTTCGAAGGCAGGAAGAAATCGGAGTCGAAAACGACCCTGATCTCGGACGCCTCTCGCATTCCGGCGAGACGGACCGTCACGGACTGCGGAAGTTCGCATCGAGGATCGGAGACCCACTGACGGCTCGCTCCCTTCGGCTGGTGGTTAATGAGTCCATACCCCGTATCTTCCACAATCTTCACGGTATCACCATTATCATCCGGAAACGTACGGATACCGCCGTCCACGACGTTGGCCGCCGCATTCCCCTCTTCTTCGCTTGTTGCGGACACCGTGGCTCCGAGCGCGAGATTCGAAGGATCTCGCTGCGTATATCCGGGAACGAGCTGGTCATCGCGATGGAGAGTTCTGCGCAGCTCTTCAATATACTCCTTCCCGTACTCGCGCGGCGCTACGCCGTGACGGATACAGCCTGCGGCGGCGGTACCGACGGCCTGCCCCATAACGGCGCAGGTCGCGGAAACGCGAAGCGTTCCCAGCCCCACATGGGAGCAGGAGACGTTGCGCCCGGCCATGAACAGGTTTGGCACGTTCACCGAATAGAGAATGCGGTACGGAATTCCCACCGGGCGCGGAATTTCAGGG
>JAFVZE010000202.1 GCA_017508315.1 Kiritimatiellia bacterium
GACTTCGCTCGCCATGTCGTGGAAATCGACGAGCGCCTTGCGGATCATCGGATCGCCTTCGATCGCCTTCATCGCCACCCAGCGCGCATCGACCTTGTAATATTCGGCCGTTTTCACGGAAGCGGAGGCGAGGATGTCGATCTCCTGCTCGAGTTCGTTGGGAAACTCGACCGGCACGTTCGGCACTTTCGGCTTCGCGACCGCGACATCGAGCATTTTCTTAAGTTCGCGGATATCCTTGGCGTTGTGCGCGTTCACGCCGATGACCGGCACGCCGAGATGATCCTCAAGATGCTTGAGATCGATCTCGATGCGGCGCGACTTGGCGATGTCCATCATCGTCACGACAACTACCATCGGCAGCTTCAGTTCGCAGAGAAGAAGCGTGAGATAGAGATTGCGTTCGATCGTGGTGGCGTCGATCACGTTGATGAAAAGATCCGCCTCGTGCGAAAGGACGTAGCCGAGGGCGGCCTTTTCGTCTTCGCTCGTGGCGGTGAGGGAGTAGATTCCGGGCAGATCGACGAGTCTTGCGTCACCGGCGAGAGGGAGCGAAAATTCGCCCTCCTTCTTTTCGACCGTGACGCCGGGCCAGTTGCCGATGTGCTGTTTCGCGCCGGTAAGCGCGTTGAAGACGGTGGTCTTGCCGCAGTTGGGGTTTCCGACGATTCCGATGGTTTTCATTGACAGCAGCACCCTTTCGCGTTGCAGGAGGATTTTCCGGCGGTTTCGATTTTCTTCACTTTGACGACTCCGACCTCGTCGCGGCGGAGCGAGAGGTGGTATCCGCGAACGGCGATTTCGAAAGGATCGCCGAGAGGAGCGACATTGATGATTTTGATTTTCACGCCGCGCGTAAGGCCGAGCGCGAGCAACTTCGCCCGATACACCGCATTGCCGATGGTGTAGCCGGTTATCTCCGCGATGTCACCGGATTTAAGTTCTGCCATTGTCATGCTTTTTTGACCTTCAACTGCCTATGATGAGTTAGATGAGGCAAAGTTTACCAAAACTAACTTGCATCTGTCAACAGGGAATTTGGAGAAAAATCAATCTACCGAATCTTCGATGAAGATGTATTCGTACCCGTGGTCGTGCATCCACTTGACCGCCGCGAAGGTTTTCTCGCAGTAATCGCTCTGGTAGGCGAAATAGTGCTTATAGAAATACTCCTCGTGGGTGGCGTGAATGTACAGTTCCGGCTCGCCGTTTCTTGCCATCGCCTTTTCGACATTCTTAAGCTCAAGAAGGTTGAGACAGGTTCCACCCATTCCGAACGCCTTGAAGTTCACGCCGGTCGCCTTGTCGTGGATCCAGTTGTAGGTTCCGCGGGTCTTCGCCAGCTGCTCGGACACAAGGTGGTTGTAGCCGCATGCCGAAACGCTGATGTCGTCTCCGCCGCTGCCGCGCCAGTAGACGCCCGTCTCGGGCTTGCGGAAATTCTCGATGCGCATGGCGTGACCGTACGGAAGGATCGAGCGGTTGCCGTCATACTCCCAACGCCTGCCGCCTGAAACCCACACGACCTTCGCGCCGCAGTCTTTGAGCGCCACGCATCCTTCCTTCGACATCGGTCCCCAGTGGGGAGTGACGGCGAGAGCGAACGTGCCGGGGCCGGCGAAGCGCTCGACTTCGCGCTTCGTAATATCCCAGGTGTACTTCACGTCGTCGTAGCTCGCGTTGATCCACGGATAGTCCGGAAACTCCTGGAGCGAATGGAAGCCGAACTTGAGCCAGCCCTTCGCCGCCTGGAACTCGTCGCGCCACAGCTCCGGCATGTCCCGGAGCGAAAATTCGGCCGTGCGTGCGCCGTAGTAGAAATCGTCGCGGAAGAACACGTTGAGCTGGACCTTGAGCCCGTATCTTTCATGCGCCTCTTTGAGATGACCGAGAAAGCGGTGGTCCCAGCAGGACTTGGGCTTCCGTGCCGCAAGCTCGCGGAATACCCAGATGACATCGTCAATGTAGAAGGCCGCGCGCTTGCCGGGAATGTTCTTCTTCCGGCGAATCTCGAAATCCGTGATAGTCGGCCCGAGTTCTTTGAGCTTGGCGAGCGCGGCACGCTTGGCATCCTGCACCGACTTCGATTCGGCGCGAAGCATCCGAACCTCCGACCCGGCCGGAGCCGTGGCGCAACCGCTTACGAGCGCCGCGGCGCCCATGCCCGAAACCGCAAGAAAACCGCGGCGATCGATGCCGCGGTTCGCTTCGCTAAACAGATTAGCGTTCATTGGTCATTCCTTTTTCCGGATGATTTTCAGCCGTTGTTCGACTGTTCCTTTTCAAAATCGGGGCGCTTGCCGCGGTACCACCAGAGCATTACCGGTGTCGCGATGAACATCGAGGAGTAGGTTCCCGCGATGATGCCGATAAGCATGGTGAGCGCAAAGTCGTAGATCGAACCGTCGCCGAAAGCGAAGAGCGCGAGCACCGCGAAGAACGTGGTCGCCGAGGTGATGACCGTGCGCGAGAGACACTGATTGATCGCCATGTTGCAGAGATCCCTGAAGGACATGCGCGAATCACGGCGGAGCATTTCACGGATGCGGTCGAAGACGACGACCGTGTCGTTGATCGAGTAGCCGATGATCGTCAGAAGCGCCGTGACGACGATAAGCGACACCTGGCGTCCGCAGAGCGAGAAGATGCCGAGCGTGATCAAAGCGTCGTGCGCGAGCGCGGCGATACCGCCGAGACCGAAACCGAAATTGAAGCGGAAGCCCACGTAGACGAGAATCGCCACGAGCGAGAAGAGAACGGCGTAGGTGCCGGACTTCTTGAGGTCGGCGCCGACCATGGAGCCGACTTCATCGACAGAAGCGGCCTTGAATCCGGCATCCGGGAACTTCTCCTGCAGAAGTTTGGTCACGTAAGCGCCGACATCCTTGTTTTCAAGCGCTTTGCCCTTGGTTGTCTCGGCCGTCTCGCCGGTCTTGACGAGCAGCGTACGGTCGCCGACGCCTTCCTGATACTGGATGACCGTGGCGTTGTCGAAGTCGTTGAGCGCCTGACGGATGGCGGAAACCTCGGGCTTAACGTCCTGCTTCATCGAATAGACGATCGAAGTGCCGCCGGTGAGATCGACCGCGAGCACCGATGCCTTGTTGGCGACGAGACGGGCGGCGAAAATCGCGAGCGTGACGGCGATGACCGCCGTGGAGCCGATGATCGTGGCCTTGCCGTACTTGAGGAAGTCGTAGTTCGCGTTCCTGAACAGGTACATCATCCTGAACGGCCTGGTGCGGTTGGAATCCACCGTCTTGTCGAGAATGAGGCGGGTGACCACCACGGCGGTGAACATCGAGATGACGACGCCGGCGGTGAGGGTGATCGCGAAACCGCGGACCGGTCCCGTGCCGACGACGAAGAGGATGACGCCGATGATGATCGTCGTGAGGTTGGAGTCGAAGATCGCGGTGAAGGCGCGGCCGTAGCCGTTCTTGATCGCGGTACCGGCGGCGCGGCCGGCGGCGAACTCTTCACGGATGCGCTCGAAGATGAGGACGTTCGCGTCGACTGCCATGCCGAGCGAGAGAACGAGACCGGCGATACCGGGCATCGTCAGAACCGGCAGCTGCATGGAACCGCCGCCGCCCATCGAAGGATCGTGCGCGAAAACGCCGAGAATGTTGGCGACGAAAATGAGCGCGGTCGGCAGAAGCGCGATATCGAGGAACAGCGCGACGTTCGCCACGAGACCCGTGAACCAGTAGTAGAAGAACATGAAGAGCGCGACCATCGCGAAACCGAGCGCCGCGGCGACGAGACCGGAATTGATCGCGTCCTCGCCGACGGTCGGGGCGACCGTGGTTTCGGCGAGAATCTTCATCGGGGCGGGCAGGGCGCCGGCGTTGAGCTCGTTGGCGAGCTTCTGGGCGCTCTTGGCGTCGAAGCGGCCGGTGATTTCGCCCTGCGAACCGATTTCGCTGTTGATGACCGGAGCGGAGATGAGCGTCTCGTCGAGAATGATGGCGAGCTGGCGGCCGCGGTCGGAGGGATTCTTGGGTCCGTGCGCCCTGTAGTTGCGCGTCAGGGTGGAGAAGATGCGGCCGCCCTCGGAGTCGAGACGGAAGCCGATCGAAAGCTGACCGGAGGTCGGATCGCGCTGCACCGCCGCGCTTTCGAGCGATTCGCCGGTGAGTTCGGTCTTGCGGGAAACGAAATTGGGCGAGTAGGTGCCGTCGCCGTTGTCTTCGAGCATGAAGCGGTAGCGCGCGTCGGGGGTCTCCCACGCAGCGAGACGCGCGGCATAGCCGGGACGGCGGGAGATCTCGTTCCAGTTCTCAAGCCTTGCGTAGCCGTTGCCGGACTTCTTGTATCCCTCGGGAGCGATATCTCTGGAAAGGAGCTTGCCGACGAGCTGGTCGTTCTTCGGATGGGTGAGACGGAACTCAAGGAACGCCGCGCTCTGGAGGCTGGCCTTCGCCGCCCTGCGCACTTCCTCGTCGACGCCGGGAAGCTGAACGAGAAGACGGTGGTTCTTCATCCCCTGGATGACGGGTTCGTTGGTGCCCATCGCGTCGACACGGCGTCGGATCACCTGAATGATGCGGTCGTCGCATCCGGCGAGAGTTTCTTCGATCTTTTTCTCGATCGCGCCGGGCGTATTGGTGATCGCCGGGTTTTCGGCGATGATCGTCTCGCGGAGCTTGTCGGTATCGACTCCGAGCGTAAACGAAGTGCCGCCCTTCAGATCCAGTCCGAAGCGGAGTTTCTCCTTCGGCGGATTGGTGACGTAAATGGAAACGACGGCGACGAGCGCCAGCGTAAGCCACTTCCAAATGTCGTTACGAAACGAGGAATCCTTGGCCATGATTTGTATTATTCCTATTTTTTGTTTGAAATTTTCCGCTCATTATATCAAAAAAAACCGCGTCCACGCAAGTGAAACGACCGCGGTTTCGCGGCGGAATCCGCCGGAAAGCGCAGCCGAAGCGGCATCGGCCACCATGAACCGCATTCAAACGCCGCGAATCGCATCAGTCGAAACGGTATCTGGGGCGGACGATCTTCTCGCTTTTCATATCCGCCGAAGCGCCGGCGGCGAGACGATCGGCAAGTTCTTTTCTGCGCGAAGCATAGATGCGCGGAATTTCTCCGGCGTCGATCGAGGATTTCGCCCTGGGCGTCAGGCCGGAACGTTCGGGCACGATGAAGAACACCCGCGTTCTGGCGGCTCCGGTGTACAGCATCACGCCTTTGGCAAGTTCCTCTCCGTCCCATGTCTTTCGCCAGCGACCGCGGCGGTATATCACCCCGTTGTCATCCGTCAACAGAAACCGCCCTTTCATCCCGCCGCTTTTAAAGGTGAAGAACGCATCGGCATAGTCGCTGAAATTCAGCACCGCGACCATGCGGGAATCTCCGCGGTCGTAGACGGCGTGCTGCAAAAGCGAAGCGTCTTTCACGAGCGGCGCGTATTTCGCGTCGAGCGTGAAAGGTTTTTCGTATTCGGCGACCGGCTCCAGGCTGCAGCTTTCATCGTTGCGCTTTCCGTCGAGCACAAACTTCTCGCACAGCGCGGCGCGCGTCGTCGCCTCGGCAAAAGCGCGGTAATATCTGGCATCGTACCCCTGCGGGAAGAAGTATCCGACCGAAGCCTCCCAGCCGTTGAAGAAATACGAATCGAACCCCATCGCCAAATGCTCGGGCTGGGTGACCCACGAACGCCCCTCCAGCGCGTGCGGAAACGCCATCAGTTTAGGCCGCCTGCCCGGCGCGTACGTGCGGTCGGTGTTTTCGCGGATGTCTCTGGCGAGCAGAAAGTGCCACACCGGCGAGCGTTCGGTTTTTCCGTACGGAGCCTGGGCGTCCCAGTAGACGTACGGTCCCCAGAAATTCATCCATTCCATATCGCCGGCGTAATCGACCGGCTTCACCTCCGAATTTCCGTAATGCCCGCGCCACGCCGAGCATCCCTCTCGCCAGCTGACGCCGGGAATCATCCCGACTCCGCCTCCGCCGCAAAGTTTACGGACGTGGCGGTCGATCGTGCGCACCACCTCGGCGTGCAGTTTCGAACGGAACTCCTGCAGCGTTCCCCCGGGATTGGTTTTCAGCCATTCGGAAAACTTCCGTTTGCAGTTACCGCAGACGCAGCCGCGCGTCTCATACATGAACGGCTCCCAGTTGGACCAGCCGCCGTCGACGCCTTTGAACCTGAAACGGTCGTCTATTCTTTTGGCGAACGCGTTGGTGACGACATACGGCCGCCTCTCTATTATGGCCAGCGGACAGTAACCGTTGGCGAGAAACGTCTTGTCGTGGCCGAGGCGCCAATCTTCGCCCGTCGGAGAAAAGCGGAATTTATCCTCCTCCGGAATATTCCTGTCATCTCCGAAGTAATAACCGTTGCTCGCTCCCAGTTCCGGAGTCACGTGCACGATTCCCGCCCTGCGCCAGGCGTCCACGATCTCCTGCGTCGCCTTGTTCGTGATCAGCCACCTTACGCCGCACGCGCCGAAGAAATCCGCCAGCGCGAAATCCGCCACGCTGTTGCCGAAATACACGCTCGTGCCGGACGGGAAAATTCCGTTGAAATAACGTTCCGGCGCGACGGCGGAAATCTTCCGCGAAGTGCGAAGCGTGAATTCGACGGCTTTGGCGGCCTCCCTGCCGCCGGATCTGACCGACAGTCTGGCTTTGCCCTCGCATCCCGCCGCTCCGGTCGAGCGCACGAGCGCGGTCATGCGGTTGTAACCGCACCACCGCAGAACGTAACCCGCCGACATGGCGAACTCCGTCCGTGACGATCCGTCCGGATTTGCGATGCGCCTGACCGTCTCCGGATCTCCGAAAGTGGTGCCGAGAAGCTCGAACCCCCGCGGCAGATCGAGCGCAAAGACCGTCTCCCCCTTTTTCAGCGGTTTTTTGGAATCGTGCGCCCAGTAGAAACCGACCGTACCTACCTGACCTTCGGAGATTTCAAAGTCCCCGCCGAGCTCGCCGTGCGGAGACAGTTCAAGCTCCTCGACTTTCTCGCCGCCGTCGCCGCGCACCAGCGTGAAATCCTTGAAATCGAGCGTGCCTACGCCGTCGATGCGGATGATAATCTCGAGCGCCTCGCACCCGGCCTTGAGCGCAAACTCTTTGGAGTAGATATTCCAGTTTCCGTCGGTGTCTCCGATGGGGAAACCGTAATACGTTCCCCCCGTAAGCGCGATATCCTTCGCCGTCGTCCACCTGCCGGATTTCGGATCGCGTTTTTTGAAGTAGATGAGCACATAATTCGCGCGGCTGGCGTTCTGATGTTTGTGAACGGCCTTATACCGGAAATTGATGCGGTAGCTGCCGCCGCGAGAATCGGGAAGCGTTACCGTTTTGACGAATCCGGCCGACGTGCGGCGGGCGACCTCAACTCCGAGCGTCTGTTCCATTTCCGGCTTTTTGACGATGGAATTGACGCCGGCGGCGGAATTCCATTCTATGGACGCGACCGCCTTTTTCCGTAGCGCGGCATAATCGTCGGATTTCACGCCGTGGAAATTGCAGCATTCTCCGCCGCCGCGCCATGGGGTATCGTCGGCAATGTTCCGCGGATCGTCAACGGAAGGTATGCGGAAGCGCCGATCCGAAAGCTTCTGGAAATCGAACGTGACTCCGCCGCGCTCAAGCTCGGCCTCCGGCAGCGTATCGCATCCCGCGAACGCAAACAGAACCGGAATGAATATGTTTATCGCTCGTTTCATGACAACCGCGTTTCTCCTTTCTGTTCTTTTATATCCGCCGCATGACAACGGCGCTGCGGGCCGGCAGATACGCCTTTATCTGCTGGACAAGCTCCGCACCGCTATGTGCAAGCTCCGGTTCGTAAATCTGGCCGGGGGCGATTCTGCCCTGTCCGCCGAAGCGTTCCTCGTCGGTGTCGAACAGGTGCCGCCACCGCGTCGCCGGAGGAACCATGACACCGTAATCGGCAAACGATCTTTCCGGATTGAAATTGAAAACGAAAAGCATATCCCCCCGCACGAACGCGAGCACCTTGTCCGGTTCGTCGGCTTTCAGCTTCACCGGCCGCGAAGCGCGCTCTCCGCCGAGACCGGAGAGCGCTTCAAGCATCCGCCGGTCAAAATCGCCGAGCGCCTTGAACCGGAGAGCAGGATCGTCACGAAGCGACCACTGCCGCCGGGCGTGCTCGTAGCTCCAGCCGTTTTCCGCCCGCGGGAAATCGACCCATTCGGGATGTCCGAACTCATTGCCCATGAAATTCAGATAAGCCCCGCCGTTCAGGGCGCAGGTCGCCAGACGCGCCATTTTGTGCAGCGCCACCGCGCGGTCGATCTCAAGTCCGTGCTGATCCCTGCCCATCCCCCAGTAGACGGCCGCGTCCGCCAGCTGGAAGAAAAACGTCTTTCCCCCCACCAGCGCCTGATCGTGGCTCTCGACGTAGCTTACGGTCTTTTCCTCGGCGCGCTTTTCGGTAAGTTCGCGGAACATCCCTTCCATCGGCCAGTCGTCGTCGCGGACCTTGGAGGCGAGACGGAACCAGAAATCCGGTTCGCCCATGGCCATGCGGTAGTCGAAACCGATTCCGCAGTCGCCGATCCGAGCGGCGCACCCGGGCATTCCCGAGACATCCTCCGCCACCGTGAGCGCCGAAGGCCTGAACTCGTGGATCAGGCGGTTGGCGAGCTGCAGATACACCCAGGCGTCCTCGTCCACCGCGCCGTTGAAATACTTCGAATAATCGCCGTAGGCCTCTCCGAGACCGTGGTTGTAAAACAGCATCGAGGTCACGCCGTCGAAACGGAAACCGTCGAAACGGTACTCCTCAAGCCAGAACTTGCAGTTGGAGAGCAGAAAATGAAGAACCTCCGTCTTGCCGTAGTCGAAGCAGCGGCTGCCCCATGCCGGATGTTCGCCGCGCGCACCGGCATGGAAATACTGATGCGCGGTTCCGTCGAACAGCGACAGTCCGTCGCGCTCGTTGCGCACGCTGTGGCTGTGCACAAGGTCCATGATGACGCGCATCCCCATTCCGTGGGCGGCATCGACGAGAGATTTCAGTTCGTCCGGGGTGCCGAAACGCGAAGAGGCGGCGAAAAACGACGAAACGTGATATCCGAACGAACCGTAATACGGATGTTCCATGACCGCCATCAGCTGCACGGTGTCGTACCCGGCGTCTTTGATGCGAGGCAGAACCGAATCGCGGAACTCCGCGTAGGTGCCGACGCGTTTTTCCTCCACGGCCATTCCCACGTGCGCCTCGTAAATGCGCACGGGAGCGCCGGGAACCGGAGACGGACTTCTGTTTTTCCAGACGAACGGCGCGGGCGGGGACCAGACCCGGGCCGAAAACAGCCCCGTTCCGGCATCCTGCACCACATGACGCGCATAGGCGGGAATGCGCTCGCCGCCGCCGCCGTTCCATTCCATTTCAAGATGGTAGCGCTCGCCGTGCTTTATGCTCGAGGCCTTCATTTCGCACTGCCAGACATCACCGCCGTCAAGTCTCCGGACCTCGAACTCCGGAGACCTTTTCCATCCGCTGAAATCGCCCACCAGCCACATGGCGACGGCATTGGGCGCCCATTCGCGGAACACCCAGCCGTCTTCCGTGCGGTGTAGCCCGAAATAATGGTGAGCGTTGGTCCACTGCGCAAGCTCCGCGCCCCCGGTCAGTTCCTCCGCCCGAAGAAACGCCTTGCGGCTGCGTCCTTCGATCTCGTCGCGGTAAGGCTCGAGATAGCCGTCGTCCAGCAATGAAACCGGTTTATTCATTTTTCGAGAGTGTATCATACTTGACCGGCATAGTAAACCGTTCAGACAATTTCCGCGAGAATCGCATCGCACACTTCCCTGCCGCGACCGGTCAGACGGTATGTGCGGCCATTTTTCGCCAGCAGCCCCTCTCCGGCGAATCGGTCCAGCGTCTCCGTCCACCGCGGAAAGTTCCCGGCATCCAGCCCCTCGCGGGTACGAAGCGAGAACATCGCCCGCTCTTTGGCGTCGCTCTCCGGCGAAACATGCTCGATCCGTTCGGACCCGAAGCGGTAATCCTTCGTGCGCAGAAGCCCCATCCGGCCGTACGCGCCTTCCCCGAGTCCGACGTAATCCTCCCCGCGCCAGACCGCCAGATTGTGCCGGCACTCGTATCCGCCGGCGGCATAGTTGGATATCTCGTAGCGCTCAAGCCCTATCGATTCCATGAACGCGGCGACGACGCCCAGTCTGTCCATAACCGTATCGTCGTCCGCCGGAACCTTCCTGCCTTCCCGCACCTCCCGGCAGAGCCTGGTTCCGTCTTCAACCATGAGCGAATATACCGAGCAGTGGCGCAGACCCCATTTCCCGAGCCGCGCGTGGCGCGGCGACAATGCCGTCTCCTCGCCTGGATAGCCGACGATAAGATCGATTCCCGCATTGTCGAAAAACCGCTTTACCGCGGCGAAGGCCCGTTCGGCGTCGTGAAAAGAATATCCGCGCCCCATGTCGGCGAGGATCCCGTCGTCAAGCGACTGCACCCCCATGGAGACGCGGTTCACGCCTCCTTCCCTGAGTCTGCGCAGATTCTCTTCGGTGACGTCGAGCGGATGCAGTTCAACCGTAAATTCGCACGAGCTGTCGATGCGGGAGCGCAGCGCGTCGAACACCGGCGAAAGGTCGCAGAGCGCCGGCGAACCGCCGCCGAAGTAAACCGTGGAGAGCCGGGAGGCGAGAAGATCGAGTCTTCCGAGCTCCCGCGCCAGTTTCCCGACATACGCCGACCGTACGGCAGCCGAAGCGCCGGCGCGCGAATGCAACGCGCAATAACCGCATTTGCGGCGGCAGAACGGAAAATGGACGTAGAGGTTTTTCAGCGCCTGAAGTATTTCTTTATCTTCGCGACCTTGTCGAGCTTCTCCCAGGGGAAAGCGTCCCGCCCGAAATGACCGTAGGCGGCGGTATCCTCGTAGCACCAGCCTTTGGGTTTGAGCAGTTTCAGATCCGCGATGAGCGCGTACGGGCGGAAATCGAAAATCTCCCCGCTCATGAGCATCTTTTCTATGTCCCCGTTGGAAACTCCGTTCGCGCTGCCGAAAGTTTTCACGCAGAACGAGACCGGCCGGTCGACGCCGATTGCGTAGGCGACCTGGATCTGACAGCGCCCGGCAAGTCCGGCGGCGACGATGTTCTTTGCCGCATAACGCGCGTAATACGCCGCCGAACGGTCGACCTTCGACGGATCCTTGCCGGAGAACGCCCCGCCGCCGTGGGCCGCCATGCCGCCGTAGGTGTCGACGATGATCTTGCGTCCGGTAAGACCGCTGTCGCCGCAAGGTCCGCCCACGACGAACTTGCCGGTCGGATTTACGAGGAACCTCGTCTTAGAAGTCAAAAGACCCGTCGGCTCGAGACATTCGCGGCAGAGTCTCGCGATCTTCGCGTAATTGGCCTTCGTCGCGCCCTTTTCGGTGGTCTGATGCGAGAGAACGACCGTGTCGATGGCCACCGGAGTGCCGTCGGCGTAGACGACCGAGACCTGGCTTTTGGAGTCGGGACGCAGCCAGGAACAGTCCGGATCGCTGCGGCGAAGATCGGCGAACATCGCCACCAGCTCATGGGAATAGACGATGGGGGCCGGCATGAAACTCGGCGTTTCGTCGGTGGCGTAGCCGAACATCATCCCCTGATCGCCGGCGCCCTGGCTTTTCTTTTCCCTGCGGTCGACGCCCTGCGCGATGTCGGGCGACTGGCCGTGCAGATGCGAGACGTATTTGAACGTGTCCCAGCTGAAATTCTCGTCCGGACGGTCGTAGCCTATTCTGCGGACCACACGGCGCGCGATCTCCGCAGGATCGATCTTCGCGAATCCTCTGGCGGTGATTTCGCCCATATTGACCACGATATCAGGCCCCACCATGGTTTCGCAGGCGACTCTCGCGTTGCAGTCCGATTTGAGGCACGCATCCAGCACGGCATCGGATATCTGATCGGCTACTTTGTCGGGATGTCCTTCGGAAACGGACTCCGACGTAAAAACGTGACAATGTTTTTTCCTGATCATTTTTCATTCCCTGTCAGACATTCGGTCCCACCCCGCCAGACGCGGCGGAGTCACAGACTGAAATGATTGGCGCGTATTATACCAAAATCCGGAGAGTCTCAGACGGCGGTCCCGTCATCCGGCTTTCATCCGAAGCGGCGGGTGCCGTCGGCGGAAAGTCAACCGATATAGCTTTTCATCGCCGCCGCAAGGCGTCCGAGCGCAAGTTCGCGGTTGTTCTCGTACTGCCCGGTCATCGAACCTTTGCCGGCCACGTTGGTGACGCACTTGACCATCCGGCACCTTACGCCGTTCTTCTTGCACACGTGCGCGACGGCCGCCCCCTCCATGTCGCGGAGCGTCGCCTTGAGTTCGTCTCTGATGAGCGCATAATCGCCTTCGCTGTCGTTGAAACGATCTCCGGTCGCCAGAATCGCGCCGGGAAACGCGCCGGTCGATTCAACTTCAAGATAAGGCGTGTCGTATTCGTCAAGGACTCCTGCCGCGGTGCCGTTCAGCTTCGCGAGATCGAAATCGTATTCCACCGCCGCGGAAACCTCATAGACCTCGCCGGGATTCATATCCGCCCCGAAGCCCCCGGCAAGGCCCGCGTTGATTATGAGATCGGCTCCGTATTCGGAAATCGCCCGCTGGGCGGCGGCGGCGGCGTTCACCTTGCCGATGCCGCAGACGATAAGCCGGTCTTCCGGTCTGAGAAAAGGCCGCACGCAGCCGGCCTCGCACTCCATGGCGATTACGAACACTCTCATTTATACGTTTTATCCTTTCGCCATTTTCGGCATGCGGATGCGGGCGTTGACCATCAGAAACGCGAGAACGGCGCCGGCGAGATGATTGAACATCGAAACGGTCGCACAGCCTCCGCACTGAACGCTCGGCGCTCCGATGTTTCCCGGAAGCAGATCGACCGCAATTCCGAAAAGAACGGCACCGAGGAATATCACCGCGACATAAGCGATCGCGGCCCGTCTGCCGATGAGAGAGGCTATCGTCGCTATCGACACGGCATTGACGGCGGGTCCCGTCATCAGGAACACAAACGCCGCACCGGGAGAAAGACCCTTCATCATCAGCGTCGCCGCTATCGGAATCGCCGCCGTCGAACAGATGTACATGGGAAATCCGACAAGCGCCATAACCGGTATCGCCAGACAGCCGTTTTTCGCCAAAGCGGAGGCGAAGAAGTCATCCGGGACAAATGCCGCCACCGCCGCTGATATCGCAAGCCCGACGGTCAGCGGTTTCACGATTCCCCCCAGAAGTCGGATATAACCCTGCCACAGAATCATGCGCAGATTGCGCGGGTGCGAAGCCGGCTCGGCTGCCGCGGTGCACGTCCTTTCCCCGTCGCCCGCAATCGCATGGACGACGCATCCGCCCGCAAGTCCGGTCACGAGCGCCGCAAGAGGGCGAGCGACGGCGAAGAACGGCCCCATAAGCGCGTATGTGGCCAGAACGGAGTCAATTCCAGTCTGCGGCGTCGAGATGAGAAAGCCGGCGGTCGCCCCCCGGCTCGCGCCGTTCTTGCGCAACGCCGTCGAAATCGGGATCACGCCGCACGAGCAGATCGGCAGCGGCACGCCGATCAGAACGGCACGGATTATGCTCTTAACGCCTCCCGACGATCCGAGAAATCCCGTCACGAAATCACGCGGCATGCACACGGCGATCGTTCCGGCAATGAAAAATCCTGCGATCAGCCACGGAGCCATCATCGCGAAAACGTTCCAGAACGCCCTGCAGAATTCTATAAGCATTGCCGTGACATACCTTTCTTACACATCGAATGCGCGAATGCACCCTGCCGCGTCGGCGGCGAACAGCTTACCGTCAACGACCGTGACATCGGCGAAATACGGCGCGCCCGTGCGCAGCTCTTTCAGGTGCTTTCCGTCCGATTCGCGCCAGAAGTGGACCGCGCCGTCGTTCGCCGCCGCGCAGAGCGTTCCGTCCGGCAGCAGAACCGGCGTCGTGCCCACGCAGCGCTGCGGACGCTTGCTGTAGGCGGAGAACGGCGCGAGCGCCGGAGCGACAGATCCCTTCCACGCTATTTCAAGCGTCTTGCGGTCAAGCGCGACGAGCCCCTGCTTCACCGTTCCGAAAATAAGATGCCGTTCGGTCGGCAAAACACGACCCGCCACCTGCACCGAACAGGGAAGTTTCTTCTCCCTTAGCGTTCTGCCGCTTTCAAGGTCGATCTCCAGATAAGACTTGGCCGCGAGCGCGTGAATGCGCCCGCCGGCGACGAGCGTCGTGGCGCAAGGGAAACGGCGCGTGCCGTCGATGACCGACCAGAGAAGCTTTCCGCTCTTCATATCGTTGCAGTACATTCCCTGCCAATTGCCGGAA
>JAFVZE010000203.1 GCA_017508315.1 Kiritimatiellia bacterium
CGGCGGCGGTGCGGACGAGGCGGATTTACGCCAGAGCGCTTTTGACAGGCTTACCCGCATGCCGCTGATGCTGGGAATGCCTACAACATCGACAATTTCGTCAGGCGCGGGTAGTGTTTCGCGGAGTAGGTCTATGCGGATGATCTCTCCGTCGTTCGCTTTCATCAGCATGTCGGATTTCCCCCAGACCGCAAGTACCCGGCCCGAGCAGCCGTGACGTCCGAGCTTGATGATTTCTTCCGGTCTGCGTTCGGCGATCGCGGAAAGCGCGGGGACCGCGAACGGATCGGCCGGACCGGGCGAGAGCAGTTCGACCAGATCCGCTCCGAAGGATTTGACCAGTCTCGCGACCTGCCGCCGGTTGCTGTATTTGAGTTTTTCGCAGATCCCTTTGACGGAGATTTCAGCATCGATGAATTTCGAGGGCGGAAAGCCGTTCCTGTCGGCGGTGTGCACTGCGGCATAAGCCGTCTCGCCTGCGCAGTCGAGGATGAAGTACGTCCAGTTCGGCGCGATCTCGTCGCGGAAGGCGTGCATCACGCGCCCGCGGATTCTGACGGGGCGATGGAGGTTTCTGTCTTCCCATAGATCTTTCGCGGATACGTCGATCACCGCCGGAGGATCGCCGCGCGATATGATTTTTATGCGGTCGCAGACCGCGCGCGAACGTTTTTCGAAAGTGCGGACCGTTTTTCCTTCGGCCCGTATCCGGTCCCCGGCGAGAAACGTCCGGCCGAAGAGATTCGAGGAGCAGCTCAGACGGATGCCGCCGGACCTGTCGAGTATGGAAAACGTGTAATCGGTATGCGCGGCGAGGGCCACGGTTCCGGTCAGGGCGAAGGGAAGCTCCGCCGTTCCGGCGTCGACCGCTGATTGCACGTCGGCCGCGAGCGTCAGCGTCCGCGCGCCGGCCGCGAGCGCCGCCGGACAGAACAGGAAGAGCGTGATTGCCGTTGCAGTTTTCATTTTCCCTATTTTAGCATTTTTCAAAACATCGTCCGCCCCCTATTTTAGTAGGGGTTATTGCGGGCTGCGGCATATGGTAAAATTTCCCATGAATTTCCGGTTACACTCTCACAAGAGGTTAATGATGAAGGTTGCGAATCATCTGAAAGTATCAGCGGCAGGATTGTTTGTCGGGATTTGCATGGTGCAAGGGGCATTTGCGGCTCAATCTGCTCATGATACGGTTTTGTGGCGCGGATCGTTCGATTCCGCTTCGTTCTGGCGGGAAACGGACGATTGGCGCGGCTCGGTAAAACTCAACTTCGGAGCCGAGGACGAAGCGGGCGAAACCGCTTTGCTTGTGACCGGTGTGGTGACGACGCAATGTGTTACCTCGTGGAAAATCCTCTCCAAGCGGATTCCCTATGCCGGCACGACGGGGAAATACGCGTTTTCACTGAAACTGTCGGCATCGCAGACGTATTGGAAGATGGTGGACGGAGGAACGTGGGTTTCCTGCGTCAAATGGCTTGACGGGAAGGGGAAACTGTTGGCGCGACACCGTATTCCGGTGCTGTTTCCGAAGCGGCCGGGATATGCGCTTGTCACGGAGGTGGTGCCGTCGGGAGCCGCGTTTTTCGAGGTTCAGATCGGAATGGTCGCGCCCGTCCTCCGCAAAGGGGAGTGGATGAGGCTGTCGGATATGAAAGTGTCTGAGCGTCCGGCAGACGCGGTTTGCCGCGCCCTGTCGCCCGATGTCCGTCCTCCGCGCGTAAAGCTTACGGAGCAGGAGCCGACAAAGGATGCGTTCCGTCCGCTTCGCATCGTTTTGAAGGATCTATCCGGTGTGGACTGGGAGAAAACCGAGATCGCGATAGACGGAAAGCCGGCTATGCCGCTTTTCAGACGCGACGGCGATTCGTTCGTGCTGCCGCGTCCGCATACGCCATGGACAAACGGTCTTCACCGAATAACGGTAAGGGCGTCTGATTTGTGCGGCAATTCCGTTGAAACGGTGAAATACTTTCTGATCGGCGAAGAGCCCGACGTGCCGAAGACGACACTGCGCGAGGACGGAGTACTGCTCGTCGGCGGAAAGCCGTTTTTCCCGATCGGCATCTACGGGGTCAACAAGCGGGAGTTCAACGCCTATAATTTCGATCGCGCCGTGGCGGATCTGAAGGCGGCGGGGTTCAATACTCTGCAGTCGTACCATAATGCCCGCAATCCGGAGCTTCTTTCCGCCGTTCGACGCCACGGCATGAAGATGTGGACCGATGCGCGCAAGCTTGATTCCGGACTGATTGAAAACATCCGCTTCAATCCCGACGTGATCGCCTGGTATCTCGGTGACGACACTTTCGACAACACCACCCCGGAGCAGTTGCATGAACGCGACGATTACATGAAGGCTCTCGATCCGAGGCGTCTCACCTGCCAGGCCGATCCGGTCTGGTCGTATTCGACAGTGAGCCGATACCGCCACTATGCGGCGGGAACCGATATTTTTCTTCCGGAGATTTATCCGGTGCGCGGGAAAAACATAAAGGACGACAACGCCTGCGTCGCATCCGTCATCCGCGATATGCGCCGGATCGCAGCCGACAACCACGCTTTCGGCGGCGGCCGGCGTCATGCGGTGTGGCCGATCATCCAGATGTTCTACGGCTACACGTCGTGGAAGCGTATGCCGCGCGAAGACGAGCTTTACGGCATGAGCTTCGCCGCGCTTGTCCATGGCGCGAAGGGTATAACCTATTTTGCCTACGGCGGGGCCGTCGTTCCGGAACGGAAAATTTTCAGTTATGGAATCACATCTAAGGAGAAGGTATGGCGGGCGACCACCAATGTCGTGCAGCGCATTTCATCGCTGACGCCGGTGCTGCTTTCCGGCGATGCTCCGCAGATGCCGGCGCCGGAGATTCTTTCCGGACCGGTGCGGGATGCGCTCGACGAAGGTCCTTCGGTCACGGTTCTGCGGAAGGATCATGAAGGATGGTCGTATCTGCTCGCGGTCAACGCCGCCGCATCGGCTGTGACCGCGCGTTTTTCCGCCGGTGCCTTCGGGCGGGTGGAGGCGCTGTGGGAGAAGCGTTCGATCTTGCCGTCAAAAACAGGAACTTTCGAAGATTCGTTCGCGCCTTTGGGCGTGCACATCTACCGTTTCAGAAAATAAAAGGAGGTCTCATGAAAATTCTAACTTGGATGACTCTCGTCGCTTTGCTTGCCGCGCCGGTCAAAGCCGACACGATAGCGTTTTATCCGTTCTGCGACGCGGCAGACGGAGAATCGGCCGTTACCGTCGCGACAAATGCGGCGGTTGCCGGAACGATGCCGTGCGGTATCGTCGGCAAAGGCAGCGATCCCCGCGTCGTTTTTTCGTCCGATGCTCCCGGGAAATATCTGTACGCATCGGGGATGGCGGGAGCGGAATTGCTCGTTTGCGCTCTTCAGTCCGTCGATTTCGGGCAGGGAGAGGCGGGAGTGTCGTCGGCGGAGCTGTCGATCCCCGATGCGCCTCAGGCGCTTGCGTCGTGCAACGATACCGGTTATACCGTCGAGTATTTCTTCCGTCTTCCGCCGGAAGCTCCGCTGCCCGGATATTCGGCTTCGCTTCTGTATGATTGCGGTTATGAGTATGACGGCGTAACGTATCCGTTTTGCGTTTATCTTGCCTGCGCAGACGGCTTCGTGATCCGTTACGGGCTGAACGGTTACGATTCGTCGGGTTCAAAGGGAGGCTTCTACGGTAAAATAACATTGGGAGCGACGATAGACGCCAGATTGAAATACGCGCTCAACGACGGGAAATGGCATCATTTCGCGGTCGTTGAGACGGTGAGCGGGTCAACCGTGGCAGTCAATCTGTACATCGACCGCATTCTCGTGAAAACGCACGCGCTTCCCGCCGGCGTGACGCGCAGTACCGTGTTTACGGACAACGAACCGGAATTCAAACTGGTAAGAGGTGTCATGTCCGGCAACCTGTCCGGGTTGCGGCTGTCGTCCCGCGCTCTTGCTCCGACGGAATTTCTCGTAGCGTCGGAAAGAGCTCCGGGAAATTTCGGCGACGACGTGATAGGTTTCTATCCGTTTGACGACAAGGAGGACGGCGCATCGGCCGTCGGCCGCACCGTCTTCAACGCCGCGCAGCCGATGGTGGCGCCGTGCACGGTCACGACGAACAGCGGGAACTCCGTCGCCGAGTTTTCGTCCGAGAGTCCGGCCAAATACATATTCGTCGGCGAGAGATATGGAGAAAAACCGTATTATGTCAATCCGGGTTCCGTATATCTGACTTCTCCGCAAAACGGAGATTCCGGGAGCCTGATTTTTGAACGGATGGCGACGGAACTTTCTAAGTGCCACGAGTCCGGTCATACGGTAGAATGGTTTTTCAGATTGACCGATGACGGTATCGCGCCCATGGTTGCTTCATATTCCTGCAACGCGGGGTATCTCAACGGCGCCGTTGAGAAGCAGTGCAGCCTGTTTCTTCCGTTCGCCATGAATTACTCCGACGGCCGCCAATTCCGTTTTTCACTCGGCAATTACAGCGAAGGCAGGTGTCTGACGAAGGAACTGGACTACCGGCCGACGGATGGACTCTGGCACCATATCGCCGTTGTCGGCGACGGGGCGAAACTTAAGATATTCATCGATTACGTCTCTTACGGCGAAGTGACGGTAGACGGGACGCGGGAAATGGTCGCCGAGCGCAGTCTGGAACTCGTTCGCAACGTGTTGCACGGCAAGTTCTCGTGCGTCAAAGTGACGAAGCGTGCGCTCGGCGCCGGCGAATTTCTCAGGGCTTCCAATATCGAGACATATTGGCCTAAAACCCTGACAATGGCGACTTTTGACGGGCAGATCGGAAGCGGGATCCCCTCGACGCTCGAAAATTCCGCGATCTCTTTCGCCGCGGCGAACGAAACGGTCTATGCGGCGCAGGACTGTACAGGTAATTTCAGCCTCCGCAATCAGGAAGAGGGGAATCCGTCTTATTCCGGCGAGCGCATCTGCCGCAGACCTCAGGTTTCCGGCGAAGGCGGGAAGCGCGGCAATCTCGCTTCCGGTTATACGCTTGCCGCCGATGCCGGTGACAGCGCTTTCCGTCCGGCTCCCCATTTCCGGATGCCGGTTTCCGCCGGACATGACCTGCCGCGCGATTTCACCGTCGAGGGGTTCTTCCGCTTTGACAAGGCGTCGTGGTCTGAAACCGCCGGCGAATACGCAAAGCTTCGCGACCGTCTCTGTCTCATGACGCGCAAACTGTCAAGCGGGTATTCCTGGAAATTGTCGTTTGTCGACGCGTTGTCGCAAAAGACGCACAGATTGTTTCTGTACTCTTATCACGGACAGGGAACGGGCGATTATTCTTTCGGAGAGTCGCTCCCGGTATTCAATGACGATACCTGGCATCATATTGCCGTGACGCACGATTCCGCACGGAACAGGATGGTCGTCTATTGCGATTACAGGCCGGTCATAACCAACGACATCGGCAGTGCGCTGCACTCTCCGTCTTCGGGATATCTGGCGATAGGCGACGGCAGATCGGTAAACGACAACGATTTCCACGGCTGGGTCGATGAAGTGCGCTGTTCGAGCGTCTGTCTGGAAAGTGAAGAATTCCTCAGGCAGAGCAGTATTCCGGTCGGAATGTCAATTACAGTCAGATGAAAACAGATACGACCAATAAAAACAAGATGAATACGCGTATAACCGTTTCAGCCGTCCTGCTGGCCGTTTCAAACTGTGCGCTCGCCGCCGATATCTTTTTCGCCGGAGATTCGACGCTTCATTCGCGCCGCTATCTCGATACGCGCGAATATTCGGAGGAAGAGCGCTGTCTTGGCAGCTGGTGTGACGAGCTTGAGTATTTTCTCAAGTCCGGCGTGAAAATCGTAAACCACGCATACAGTGGGACTTCGACCAAGTCGTTCCGCGACGAAGGGCGCTGGGCGAAGCTGATCGCGCAGGTCAAACCCGGCGATTTCGTCTATAGCCAGTTCGGTCACAAC
>JAFVZE010000204.1 GCA_017508315.1 Kiritimatiellia bacterium
CATCATAGCGGCAGTTCTTTCCGTTTCGGCAGACGCCCGGCACAATAACCTGCATGCAGGCGTAGCCGGCGCCGACAAGAGACTGTTGGATACTCCCGCCGAGCTGCGAATGATAATAACCGAAACCCTCCGGCATTATCAGAAGAACCGATCCCTTCCATGAATTCTCACTTCTGGACAACACCACGCTGCCGGTCCGCGGTCGCGACGATACGAACCCCTCAGCCACCAGCGCCTTCACCGCCGCAGCGGTAATCCTGACCGACACCCCTAACTGTAGCGCCAGATCGCGAACCGGAGGAATGGTGTCGCCAGGTTTGTAAAAGCCGCCGCGGATCGCCTGCCTGAAGCCACTTACTGTTTGCTCCACCAAGCCGCTCTTAACATTGCGGCTTACTCTGAAGGGAACAACTTTTCGGCCGGATGGCGCTTTTACATTCTGTCGAACCGATGCCATTTTCGCACATGCATCCTAATCAATATTACTTCTGACATCTCGGACAATACCAGCTCGTGCGGCCGCCGAGTACCGGCTTTCCCGTCTTCGTCCCGCAGAGCGGGCACTCGCTCTTGCCGTACACTTTCAGTTTCTGCACAAACTTCCCCTCGCTGCCGTCGACGTTGCGGTAATCGCTCACCGTCGTGCCGCCCCATTTTATCGCCAGCCGCAGAATCCGCTTGGCTTCGCGGACTATGGCGGCGCACTCTTCCGCCGAAAGCTCCGCCGCCTTGCGGAGCGGACTTATCCGGCAGGCAAACAGCGTCTCGGCGGCATATATGTTGCCGATTCCCGTCACCACCGCATTGTCCATAATAAATTCCTTTACCGGCTTCCTGCGGTTGCGTGAAGCATTGTAGAGGAAAGTGGCATTGAATGCCGACGAAAGCGGTTCGACCCCGATCTTGGAGAGACTTTCCGGCCAGCCGTCGGCTCCGAGACGCTGGACTTCCAGCGAACCGAAACGCCGCGGATCCTCAAACCGGAGCGCCCTGCCGTCGGAAAGATGTATGAACACGTGTTCGTGTTTGCGGCGCGGCAATCGCGCGTCTTCCACACGCACCACGCCGCTCATTCCAAAATGCATCGTAAGCGCCCGACCGTCGTCGAGGTCGGCCACCGCATAGCGCGCCCGGCGGCGGCAGCCTGTGAACGCGCGTCCGACAAGACCGCTTTTCAAGAGCGGCTCAAGCGGAGTGCGCAACCTCGGGAAGAACACCTCCACCTTGGTGATGCGCCTGCCCTTGAGCGCCCGGTCGAGCGCTCTTGATATCGATTCGGCCTCCGGCAGTTCCGGCATGGCGCGGCACCCTTACCGCGAAGCGGCGTCGACGGCCGAGAGGACTTCGGCCACCGCCGCGGAGAGCCGCGCGTCGTCCTGCTTCACCGCCGTTTTGAAATCGATCGCCGAAAGCGCCTTTTCAAGCTTTTCGCCGGCGCGGCCTTCAGAGCGCAGAATACGGATCTTCTCGCTCTCTTCGATGCCGTCGCGCAGCATCTCCCAGCGGGAGGAAGAGCGCACGCCCGGATACATCAGGAACGTATCTCCGGCCCGCCAAAGTCCGAAGGTCGAATCGATGAACGGATCGCGAGGCCAGTTGACGTAGGACCAGCGCAGGAATCCGTCCATACGCTTGGCGGCGGCGAAAAGACCGACCCAGACCGATTCCTGAAGAGGACTGTCGACGAACGTGTTGGGGCGCATCGGACCGCAGCAGACGTAAAAGGTCGTCGTGAAACGGTCGGATGGGCGCGTCGCGTGGACTTCGTCAAGGTATTCCCGCGAAACGTGCCCGAGACTCTGGCAATAGTTGTCGATGGTGATGCCCTTGAACTCGCTCGGCTTCTTGTTGCCGGCCATTTCAAGCTTCAGGCCCTTGCCGCACTTTTCGATGAGTTTGGCGGTCGCGTAAAGCTCTTCGCGGCTGCGCTCGTCAAGCGCGATGTAAACGCGGCCGAGGCGTCCCTGCGCCTTGACGTGGTCGCGGAACTCGGTGAGGAACGGTCCCCAGAAAGCTTCATGTTCGGGAGTGCCGGGGACAAGCTTCGCTTTTCTGATATCGCCGCTTTCCTCTTCCTCCCAATAAACGACATGCCCCCAGGTCGCCATCGTGTAGCAGTGGATCTGCGGACCCAAGCCGCACTTCTCGCAGAAATCGACGTATTCGTCCCAGAGCGCGAAATCGCGGCGGAAAGTGCCGTCGGCGCGCTTAATGTGGCGCACCATAGAATGGTAGGCGTCGAAATTCTGGTGATTCCACGGCAGATCGGTTATAGTGGTCGTGATCGCCTTCTGCCCCGCTTCGGCAAGTTCTTCCCACAACGGCTTCATGAGCGCATAATGGGCCTTCGAGAACGGCTTGACGCCGTGGTAGCGCGCGACCGCCCACGGATGCTGCCAGAGATCAAGGAAGAACTTCCAGTCTTTGGCGGCAGGCAACGTGCGGGCGATGACTTCCAGTTCGACCGGGAAGTCCAGCTTGGCGCCGCCTGCGGCGACGACCGAGAAACAGCCGCGGTAGATTCCGCTCGCGGCGTCCGCAGGAACCTTGACCGAGAGCCACACCGGACGGAAAGTGTTGGTGGACATCGAAAGCGATGCGGCATCATCGAGAATGTCGCCCATGTAACGGGTGCGCGGCTTGTCGTTGGTCCAATGGAGATAACTCGCGCAAACGTAGCGCACGAAACGCGCTTCAACCGCCGAGGCCGGGATTTCCCCGGCATCTCCCTTGAGCGCGGCGGTGCGCACGCGAACCTGCTCAACCGGATCCTTCGTCCAGAGAACGAGCTGTCCGTTCACGCGCTCGTTACGCCACGCGCTCGCCTTCCAAAGACGCTTGGACTCGTCGCCGGGCGCGTTCTTTGCGTCGATGCGCTCAAGCGCCGCGATGCGGCCGTGCAATCCGGCGGCGGGAACTTCAGCAAGACGCAGTTCCTCGGTTTCATAGCGGTTTTTGCGCCAGTCGATGTCCGGCGTGCGGTCCTCAATCTTCGAAAGAACGTATTTGTCAACCGGCATTCCCTTCATTTCGGCACGATGACGCAATGTCTCCCAGGTGTCGATCGAGACGAGATTGGTCGGCTTGTGGTGGCGGTTGTAGAGCGGCACCATGGCGCGGCGGCGGGTGTTCCAGCGCTCTTCGCAGCGCTTGAGAAGTTCTTCGTCAAGCCCCATCGTGCGCAGAACGCCCTTGGCCATCATCCGGTTGCCGTAGCCGTTCATGTGCAGCTTGTCGACCGTCACTCCGTCCGGCGGCAGATCGGAGGACTTGAGAGCGGCGCGGTGAAGCACGTTGAGATCGGCGAGCGGCAGTTTGCGCTCGGCGGCCGTCTTGCGCAGGAATTCGCAATATCCCTCCAGCTTGCGGTTGTAGCCGTGCTTCTCCCAGCCCGGGCCGTCGTTGCAGAGCGTGGGAGTAAGAATGATGACCTTCACCCCGGCGGCC
>JAFVZE010000205.1 GCA_017508315.1 Kiritimatiellia bacterium
AGTTTTTCAAGTGTGATTTCTTTCATGGCATTTCCTTTCCCGGCTATTGCAGAAGTGGAGACTACCGCGGCTGCAGCAACCGTTTTAAATGTAAATTCTTTTCTGGTCAACCTCATGTACGCAACCTCCTGACGTAAAATATAGCAAACCTCATAACATAAAGCAAGCGCAACCACGGCTGGAATATCCCCACCTTTTGAAAAGGCTCTCCAAGGGCTCGGTGGCCTTTTCAAAAGGTGGGGATATTCCAGAACAAGGGTGTCTGCGCAACGGCGGTTTTATTTGATATAATACCGGTATGAAATCGTACAACTGCGTGGTTTGCATCAAACAGGTTCCGGATACCAAGAAAGTTACCGGACAGGCCATGAAAGAGGACGGCACGATCAACCGTGCCGCGCTTCCGGCCATTTTCAATCCAGAAGACCGCAATGCCCTCGAGGCGGCGCTGTGGGTCAAAGAGACTTACGGCGGCACGGTGACGGTGATCACCATGGGTCTTCCGGCGGCGAAGGCGATTCTCCGCGAAGCGCTCATGTGCGGCGCCGACCGCGCCGTTCTGGTGACCGACCGCAAGGCCGCCGGATCCGATACGCTCGCCACGAGCTACATTTTGAGCCGCGCCGTCGCCAAATTCAAGCCTGATCTCGTTTTCTGCGGTCGTCAGGCCATCGACGGCGATACCGCGCAGGTGGGGCCGCAGATCGGCGAGAAGCTTGATTGCGCCGTCGTCACCTACCTCGAAAAGCTTGAGCTCGACGGCGATTTCGCCGTCGCGGTGCGCGATATCGGAACCGGTGTCGAAAAGTGCCGCGCCAAACTGCCGGCGCTTTTCACCGTGACCGAGAAGTTCGGCGAACTGCGTCCGTTCCAGATGCGTCGCGTCATGAAGTACAAGAACGCCGAGCCTGAGACGCTCTCCTGCGCGGACATCGATGCGGAGGATTCGCGCTGCGGTTTCGCGGGCAGCCCCACGAGCGTCAACAAGATCGTCTCGGTGGTGCTCGCCGGCGGCGATTACAAGGAGGTTGAGCCCACCGACGAGGGTGTCGCCGCTTTGGTGGGTGAACTTGTAGCCGATCATACGATTGGGTAATGGTTGAATGTTCGAATGTTCGAATGTTTGAATGTTCGAATGTTTGAATGTTTGAATGGTTGAATGAGATAGAAAAGAGGTACAGTGATGGACAGAAGCAAGGGTGAGGTCTGGGTGTTCGCCGAACAGGAAGAGGGGAAGCTTTCGGAGGTTCCTTTCGAACTGCTCGGCAAAGGTCGGGAACTTGCGGATAAACTGGGCGTTCCGCTCGCGGCGGTGCTGATGGGCGACGGGGTGGAGAGTCTTGCCGGGCAGCTTTTTGAGGGCGGAGCCGACAAGGTACACCTCGTCGACGATCCGGCGCTCAAGGTTTTCCGGAACAAGGCCTATCGCCACGCATTTGTGAAGCTGGTGAAGGAATGTTCTCCGCAGATCGTCATTTTCGGCGCGACCCACATGGGACGCGACATCGCCCCCGCCGTCGCTTCGGCGCTCGGTTGCGGACTGACCGCTGACTGCACGGATCTGCAGATCGGCGACTATACCGACAACCGCACGAAGGAGACTTTCACCAACATCCTTCAGCAGATCCGTCCGGCGTTCGGCGGCAACATCATCGCCACCATCGTCAACGCCCGCAACTGGCCGCAGATGGCTACGGTGCGCGAAGGCGTCATGAAGCCGCTCGAAAAGTGCGCCGGGGCGGCGGGTGAGCTCGTCCGCCACGATGCCGGACTCGAAGGAGTGGAGATTCCGGTCGAGGTTCTTGAAATCGTGCGCAAGGTGTCGTCCGTCAATCTGAAGGGATCGCGCATCATCGTCGCCGGCGGCGCCGGCGTCGGTTCGAAAGAGAATTTCAAACTGCTGCACGATCTCGCGGCGGCTCTCGGCGGCGCGGTCGGCGGTTCTCGCGCGGCGGTCGATCTCGGCTACTGCGAACACGAGCGCCAGATCGGACAGACCGGCGTCACGGTTCGTCCGGCGCTTTTCATCTCCTGCGGCATTTCCGGCGCGGTTCAGCATCTGGCGGGGATGCAGGATTCGGCGAAGATCATCGCCATCAACACCGACAAGGACGCGCCGATCTTCAAAGTCGCCCATTACGGCATCGTTGGCGATCTCAACGTCATAATCCCCAAGATGATCAAAGCGATCAAGGCCAAGGGCTGACTCCCGGCAAAGTGGTGTGCGAATCGAATCTCTTCGACGACATCGAATCCCAGCGCGAGCGTTATCACCGCAACATTTCAGTCGAAAGCAACCGCTTTGACAGCGGAGACGTGCCGCTATAATCGTTGATCATCTGCGCATGGCATAATATCATTCTTCTTCGCGTGGTTTTGCTATTCACCTGTGTTTGTTTTTTCGTTTGTGGTAAAACAAAAATTATACACACATTTGATGTCAAGACAATGCTCTTTATGAAGCTTGTCTGTGTGATATACCCCAAAAAATGGGGGGGGGTGATTTTTATCGTTGCGTCCAAAAGTAAACGAACTTTCTGAAAGTAAACCGTCTGATTGTCTCTAAGTTTTAACCGATTGGTTTTGTCTCGTTGGGATTTTGTCTGTTGAGGAGTTCGGAATGGCGGCTTTTCAGTCGGGAATGTTTATGTTTTCCCGCAATCGGTCGGATTTTGGTACAATGCTTGCGCTGCCCGTGGCCAGGTTGGAAATTTTCGGTTTGCCGTGCTGACGATGAGCTTCAGGGAATCAAGCGCGGTATTATGGAGATGGCCGATATGATGGTTATCACCAAGGCCGATGGTGAGAATA
>JAFVZE010000206.1 GCA_017508315.1 Kiritimatiellia bacterium
GCGCGAAAATTGATATCGCCGTACTGATCGGGCTTTGCGCCGGTAATCTCGGCCTTGACCTGCGTGCCGCGGTCAAGAAGCTTCGACCAGGCGTAAAACGTGTAGTAGCACTTCTTCGGCCAGAGCGTCGTATGATCGAACATTCCGTTCATCACAGTTCCGACGCGGGCGTCGTAGTACATGAGCATATCGACGGGTTCGAGCTGACTGGCATTCATGACACTCGCTACGAACGCCGCGCCCTTGAGATTGAGGTCTCCCGATTCCACCCGGAGCGAATACACCCACTGATCGGTCCAGCCTTCGACGTAATTCCATTCGTTGAGAATGTTTTCCGCCTCGGGGTAACCGCATTCGTCCATCAGCTTGCGCGCTTTAAGACATTTGTTGGCGATATTTATCGAAAGATTGGAATAGATGTGCCACGAGAAGAAGTCGATCGGAACATCGTTTTCCTTCATGTGCTTGAAAAAGCGCCGGGCCCAATCGAACCGACCGGCGTTTCCGGGCCCTCCGATCTTAAGATGCGGGAAGCATCCCTTCAAATGCTTTGCGGCCGTCGCATAGAACTTGAAGAACTCCTCCTCCGGGCCGCCCCAGCAGCGCGGATCTTTTTTCCAGCGCTCTTTCTCGCAGTCGAGATCGGGTTCGTTCCAGATCTCCCAGTAGACGATGTTCCATTTGTAGCCGTCGGCCCAGCCTTCGTTGTAGTGGCGGATCACATGCTCGCAGATTCTCGCCCACTTCGCATAGTCCTTAGGCGGTATGACGCCGTACTTCTTCGGCCCGTGCTCGATCGTCTGCCCGAGACGGAAGAAGATTCCCGTGCCCGCCTTGCGGATCGCGTCGAGATACTTGTCGGTGAAGCAGAAATCGTAACTTTTCGGATCGTTCTCATCGGCGTCAAAATTGGGGAATATCGCCGTAATATCCACGGTGTGCGCCCCGCCGCTGACGCAGTTGATCGAATCGTGAAGGCGCGCGTAGGGAATGCGCGCGGCCTTGTACGCGTTGAAGTTGCCGCGGGCCTGATTCCCCGAAACCGGAGGAATCGCGGGCCCGTTGTTGACGGCGTTCATGATTTTGATCTTGCCGATCTCAACGTCGGGATCAACAGTAAGAACAATCGGATCCGGCGCCGGCTTCTTGCGGACGACCTGAAGTTCGGTATCGTTGCCGCCCGCCTGAGCGAACACGCCGGACGCGAGCATTAAAGCCGCGCCGGCCATGACCTGAAATCTATCCATCACTCAGACACCCCTTCAAAGAAACGGTTCTCAAGATATTCGGCACGCTTGCGGTTGATCATGATGCGAAGATCCGACCACTCGAGCGCGTACTTCTCGGCGTATTCGGCGTATTCGGCGCTCGTGGCCTCAAGACGGTGAACCTTGCCGGCCGGCTCGTCGAGACGTTTGAGATACGGCGATACCACTTCATTGTAAAAGGCGCTGTCGCCGAGATGCGGGTCGTCCCAGAAGCCCGTCTCCGCCCAGTCGGTGCGGACCTTTTTGTACGCTCCGACGGCCTGGCGGCAGAC
>JAFVZE010000207.1 GCA_017508315.1 Kiritimatiellia bacterium
CGGGCTGGGCGGCTCTTCGGTGTTTACGTATGCCTGGTCGGGGCATACGCTCAACGGCGCTTTCCGGCTTGAAAACGCGTTGTTGACGATCACCAACAACATAAACGGCGTAAGAAGCGTCGATTTTCTGCGCGGCTCGTTCAATTTTCTCGATCCGAACGGCGCAAACAACGCCGGAGCCTATCTTTATATCGCCGGCGGTGCATCGAGTTCGGCTTCGTTCGATATGAATTTTCACGCCGGATCTTCGCTGCGCGCTCCGATTTTTTATATTTACGGCACTGCGCCTGTCAACAACATCAACTTTCTCGGCGGAGAACATTATATTGCCAATCTTAAGCCGCGCAAGCTCAACGGCGGCGGACATGACGATTACGCCAGAACGCACGTAAATGTTCTCGGCACGGGGACGAAGCTTACAATTGCCGACTTCAGTCCGGAAAACTCTGACAACCGTCAGGGGTATCAGGTTTATGTCGGAGACGGCGGCGCTCTTCATGCTGTAAACTGGATTTCTCAGCTCTTGGGATCCGAGTATGCGTTCGTCTTTGACAACGGATATCTGAATACCGACGGCAATAAACTGATTTGGAACAACGCGTTGGTATACGCCACCAATTCGTGTTTCACCATAGGAACACTGAGTTTGAATCACGGACGGATAAACCTTAAAGATTCCGTTTTTTCGGTCAATTCCGCTACGATAGGATGCGCAGCCGGATCGTCGGACGTGAATATAAACGGCGGTACTGCCGATTTCGGCACGTTGAATATCGGATACAGCACCGGATCGGATGCCGTTTTGACAATAACTTCCGCACAGGTTCGCGATTCGGCGAATACCTTTCTCGGCGTCGGCGAAGGTTCCAGAGGGCGGCTTGTGATCGCCGAAGGCGGCAGATTTGACGAATCTACCAATCTTATCATCGGCGGTTTGGGACACGGCGAACTTAAGGTTGAAGGCGGGATCTTGACGACGCCGAAACTGCATTACGTCTGGAATGACGCCGCAAAATGGACGACGAACATCTTGCGTCAGACCGGCGGCATGATCGAAGTGGGAAGCGCGTTTTCGGTGATCGCGGCGTCCGGATGCCAGAATACGCATGCCGAAGTGCTTCTTGAAGGCGGCGTGCTCGCAGCGCCATATATTACGGGCGGATCGGGATGCTCGGGGCGCGATGCCGCAAAAACCAGCGATGCGGTTCTTATCGGCAACGGCGGCACAGTCCGCGCCGTCGCCGATTCTTCCGGCTTCATAGATTATTTCAATGCGGCCAAATGCGGCACGAAGGGATTGACGATCGAAAGCGATTATGCCGTCACGATACCTCAGAGCTTCATCGACCTCGATGAAAACGGCGGTCGGCTCGTATTGACCGGCTCGGGAGTGAAGACGCTTTCCGGTTCGGCGACGAGCGTGTCGAACATCGTCGTCGCCGGCGGAACTTTGGTTTTCGCCGCCGGTGCGCGGGCGCGGTCGAATCTGATCGTCACGAACGGGGCCAAGGTCGTATTTACCGACGATCCCGCGGACGTCGGGCTTGAGTCGTTCGTCTGCGGAGATGAAAAAAGCTTCGGCGTCATTTCGCTGAAGGCGGATGTCCAGCTTGATTTCGGGTCAATGCCGATAACGTTCAACTCCGTGCGCATAGAGTTGGACGGGGATTTCCCTGTTGCCTCATCGCACACTTTCCTGACGAGCGGGTACGCGGTGTCGGAAAAAACGAGAACGGCGTGGGCCGATGCGCTCGGGGAAGCCGGATTTGCAGACGACCTTTCGTACGCTTTTTCCTCCGAATCCGTCGACGCGCAGACCGTATTCGGCATGACGGTTTCTTCGGCGGCACGGGTTTTCAAGGTCGAGGAAGGAACGGTTTCCGAATCCGCGGCCGTGGATTTCGGCGGTATGGAGACGATTGTCGCCGACGTAGCCGCCGGTGCGATGCTTGCGCTTGACGGCAAGCTTGCAAAGGGCGGTCTCTTGAAGACCGGCGAGGGCAGTCTCTTCATCAACAGTCCGTACAATGAATTTCTGCGCGGTATCACGTCCGAAGCGGGATTTTTCTCGGTCGCTTCGTACGGAGCGCTCGGACTTTCCGCAGAAGGTGTCGGCGGTCTTGAACTGGGCGGAGGCACGTTCGAATACTGCGGCGACGGACAGCCGGCCGAACTGCCGTGCACGCTTACGGTCGCTTCGACGGAGGTGCACGCTCCGGTGGGGCTGAAAATCGAGTCTCCGCTTACCGTGCGCAGCGTCAGCGTTTCCGGCGGCGTTATCCTGAAGCGCGGCGCCGCGCCGCTGACATTCGCGCCTTCCGCCGGAACGGAGATGACGCTTGCCTCGCACAACAACGGCATCGGAGCCGCAGATCCGTCGAGCCCCTATTCGATTGGGGATATTTCCGGACGGACGGATATCCGGCCGCAAACCGGTTATATGGGCTTCAACATCGCCGAAGGCGAGGTTCGATTCGTCGGTAGCGCTGATACGTTGATCA
>JAFVZE010000208.1 GCA_017508315.1 Kiritimatiellia bacterium
AGTCGAGACCGAGGAGGAGCTCCGGACACCTCCTGAAGCGACAAAAATGACTCAACGAAATAAAATCGCACCCGGCGAAGCCTATGCAACATGCTTATTGCGCACTAATAGCGATAAAGTTGCAAAAAGTTAGGGGGGGGTGGTAATTTATTGCAAATATCTCAAGGTTTGGGCTTGACGGCAATCTCTCGTTTATGATATCTTACAAGGCAACTGAAGGAAAGGTTATTGTCCGCTCTATTGGATAGCAGTGGATAACACTAAACGAAAGTGTGATGTATGAGGAATAATACATTGAGCGGCGTGCATAAAACGCTGGCGGAAGGATGCTTTGCAATAGTTGCCGGGATGTCGGCTGTTTCCTGTTTTGCAGAATTGTCGCTTTCGACCGACACTTGGGCGGGGCGCAAGGCGCATCTTGCGGTCGTAAACCCTCCGGTTCAGGCGGATGACGGATATCGGATTTCTCTGTGCGGAGAATGGGATTTTGCTGCGTTCCGGCACGCGCTCGAATCGCGCGATCTGCAGTATGAACTGGAGAAGGATTTCTGGGGGCGCGACGGAGTTTGGAAAAACGTCCGGAAGATCACGGTTCCGGGATGCTGGGAGGCGCAGGGGGTAGGCAAGGAGGATTTCTCCTACGGTTATAATTCGCGCCGGTCGAAAACGATGAAACTCCGCCACGCCCATCTCGGCAACGGCTTCTACCGGCGGCAGTTCACGGTGCCGGAATCCTGGAAGGGGCGGCGCGTCTGGCTCAAGGTCGGGCAGTTGCGCAACTGGGGTTGGATATGGATCGACGGCAAGGCGGTGGCGCATGTTGCCGAAGCATACCGTGCGCTTAAATGGGAAATTACCGATTTGGTTTCGCCGGGAAAGACTTCGACGATTGTCGTGCAAACCGATAATTCCTATACGTACCGTAATTCGCAAACTATGAGTTTCGGCCGCTGGGGTGGCATCACGCGCGATATCGAATTAGAGGCTACTCCGTCGGCGTTTATCGACGATGCGTGGGTGCGCGGAGATTTCGACGCGAAAACCGCCAAGGTTCATGTCTCGCTTGCAGGAGAGACCGGCGGCTTCGTTCTTGCCGCCGAGATTGAAGGGCGGCGGATGCAGATTTCTGCAAAGAAAGGTGAATGCGTACTTACGGTTCCGTTGATCGCTTTTCGCCCCTGGTCGCCGGAAGCTCCCAACCTTTATACCGCTAAAGTTGAGCTCGTTAAGGGCGGCAAGACGGTATCGACGCGCTTTGAGCGTTTCGGTGTGCGCAAACTTGAAGTGCGCGGCAAGGAATTCTACCTTAACGGCAGACCGTTTTTCTTCCGGGGGTATGGCGATGATTCCGTATATCCTGTTACAGGAAATTCGCCGGCCTCAAGGGAATATCACCGCGCCAATTTCCGTATTGCGAAAGCGGCCGGGTTCAACGCCGTCAGACTCCATACGCACTACGAACTGCCGGAATACTTCGATGCGGCGGATGAACTTGGAATTTTGGTTCAGCCGGAGCTTTCCTACAACTGCGACGAATCGTCGGTTGAGATGTTTTCGTTCGATCCGGTAGGAGATGCCGCCGCCGCGTGGCAGGGCTATCGGCGGCATCCTTCATTTGCCATTTATTCGGGCGGCAACGAAGGTACGCTCGGACCTTACGGCGGTAAGGCGCTTTTCGATTGGGTGCACAGTCACGATCCGGATCGGTTGGTTATTGAGCAGGACGGCGGTACGTATTTCCGCGGTCATCGCACCGACACTTCCGACTACGCGTCGGGGCCGATGTCGATGTGGGAGCGCGGAAGCTTCAACCGCCGCGCGTTCATCTGCCATGAATACGGCAATATAGCCGTCAAGGGAGATGCCCGCATGGAGGGCGATTACACCGGGGTGTGGATGCCGCGCATGACGAGGAAAATGCGCCTTGACAATCTCGCGCCCGCCGGGCTCGACGAGGAATGGGGGAACCGTCTTCAGGATGCCCAGCACGATCTGCAGCGGTTCTGGATTCGCCGTTCGATTGAAGCGGCGCGAAAGGATCCGTTTTGCGACGGCTACAGTTTCTGGACGATTGTGGATTGCACTCATCAACAGGAAAACGCGAATGCCGTCAATGCTCAGGGTGTTTTCGATCCTTTCTGGCGCGCTAAACCGTGCGGGACGAAGCCTGAAGATCTTGCCGTCGTCAATTCCCCCGTTGCGATTCTACTCGACACCGAAAACCGTGAGCGGCAGTATAAGGAAGATGACGATCCGCTTTTGTGCTGCGGCTCGCTGCGGCGTCTGGTGATCGACGAAACCAATCGCGTTTATTCTGCAGGTGAAAAAATCCCGGCGGAATTCATTCTCGCTCATTATGGGGCGCAGACCATCCGCTCAGGAGAACTCACCTGGAAACTTTCCGCAACTGGAAAGGATATTGCCGCAGGTATCGTGAAGATCGGAGATCAGGAGGTTGGGCCGGCGCGCAGAGTCGCGAAATTCGCGATTGAAACGCCGCAAGTGGACTCCCCGGTCAAGGCCGTTCTTTCCGTCGTTGTGCGCTCGCGGGCGGAAGAGAAGGTTTATGCGTCGAATAACTGGAACTTTTATATCTTCCCGAAAGTTCCGAAATCCGGGATCCCTTCGTCGGTGACGGTAGTCAAACACGGTTCGCCGGAAGCGGAGCGGGCACGTAAGGCCGGCAAAAATCTGCTGCTGCTCGGCAAGTGCGGAAAAACCATGGATATCTTTCCTGGCTGGTGGGCGATCGACTGGCGACCTGAAAACTGGACGCAGAACGGCGTGGCGATAAAGCCGCACGGGCTTTGGAAAACGCTTCCGCAGGAGAAATTTCTTTCGCCGCTTTTCTTCGGGATTATCGGCGAGGCTGAAGTGTTGCCGGTTGCGGGATTCTCCTGCGATGATTTCATCATGGTCGGAGAAGGCAACGTCGATTTCAAACTGTATCTCGCCGCGAAAACGCGTGCCGACGGCGGGCGTGAGGTTTTTGTTTCGGGATTGGACGTTTTTTCCGAAAATCCGGCGGCGAAGGCGCTTTTGGGCGATATCGTAGCCTGGTTGGCAAAATAAAGGAGCGCGAAGATTATGAAAGCGGTAAAGATTGCTCAGGTTGCGGCGTTTTCGACGCTGCTCGCATGTTATGGTTGCGGCAGGCTGCCCGAAGCGGAGTTCGATGCCGGAGGCGTCGCTTACGATTTCGCTGCGATAACCGAAAGCCGTTTCCCGATTCCCAAAATCGGCGATAAAGGCAACCTTGTCGACGCGGAGGAGTTTTTCGAAGACAACTGGGGCAAGGGACGAGAGGCGAAAGCAAAATTCATCACGCTTCCGGACAACAAAGGCTCGCGTTTCAGGCTTTCTTTCAAATACAAGATGCGCCACACCAAAGGCGAGCTCGGCTATGCGTTCGTGTTCTACTACAACCGCGATCCGAAGACCGGGAAGCTCGTGGAGCGTAAAGACGTCAAGGCAAGCTACAGCTACTATGATGTGTGGGTGCTGCAGAACGAATGGGCGCAGTGGAACCGTTTTTCGAGAGAGTTCACGGCTCCGGCCGGTCCGGATACGGTCAAGATCGTCCTGAGGCTCGACGGCGAGGGCGATCTGAAGTTCGAAGATCCCGGGCTGGTCGCGGTTAAGGGCGAACCGGTATCTCCAGTATCTTTCAAGATGATCCCGCACGGTAATTTCGACGGCGTTTATCAGGTGTCGGAAAAACAGTGCGGACTTATGATGTACCGCTGGACAGACAATCTGAGCGAAAAGATCAATCCGAAAAAATGCGATTTCGTTTTTGACTTTCCCGGGTGCGTCAAGTTCATGGGCTCGACGTTCGCCGATCACAAAAGTGTGAAGCGCGAAGCGTTGCCCGGCGGCGGAGAACGCATCACTTTCAAGGCGAGTTCAAACTCGTTCACTCCTTCCCGCGCAAACCCGACGCTTCTTGTTGCCGCGGTCGGCGCGGTCGGCAGCTGCGGCGAAGGAACGCTTCGGGTGTTCAAGGACGGAAAGCAGGTCTCGGGAGATGAGAAAATCCGCTTTGAAGTTGTTCCGCAGATCTCATCGCTCAGGCCGAAGCGTTATTTAAACGGTGTCGACATCTACCAGTCGGAGGTTATGTTCGGCGATGCCGCCTGCGACGAGGCGTTCGCGAAGTTCATGGGCGAGTGCGGCGTCGGCTGGGTGATAACAGGAGAGTGCTCCGAGAAGATGATTTCGCGTTGGCGTGAAAACGGCGTTTCGCTCGTCACGCCGACGGCTAAAATCGCCAACGGTTATTTCATGGGCGACTGGCAGGGGCGTCCGAAGGAGGACGCTTTCGTCGGCGAGAAGGGTAAAGGTGCGACCACCTGGGACGGATATATGGACCGCTCTTCCTGTCCGCTCGCCATTATCGAAGAGCGCGATTATTTCGTCAACCATACCGTTCCCAAGGTGCTCAGGCCCTCGTTGAAAGGCGCCGACGGACTATGGTCGAACTGGGAGCCGTTCATGTTCAAGGGCAAGGGCTGCAACTGCGCGCGCTGCGAAGAGGAGTTCAAACGCTATCAGGCGAAGACCGGCGGCAGCCGCGCCGATTTCCGCTCGATGCTGCACGGGAAAATGGTGCGCGTAATCGACAAATACGTCCGCAAGGAAATTTCCGGTAAATCGGTCGGTTTCATCCCGGGAGTGTCGTGGCGGGAAATGGCGAGCTCCTGGCGCGAGAAAAATCCGTCAGGCGAATCCAAGCCCGTAGATTACGCGGCGGATTTCGAATGGATAAATCCTTGGGGGCCCTATGTTTACTGGGATACGCGTATTCCTTACATTTACCAGAAACGCGGACCGCTTGCGCATTTTGTGATGGCCAAGGATATCCGCGAGCAGGTTGATCGTGATTTCCCCGATCCCAAAAGACGACCGAAACTGATGTCGTTTCCGCAGGGAATTCAGTCGTCCGGCTATTGGGCGGTGCAGCCTCAATGGCTATCCATGGCGCTTGATTCGTTTTTCTTCAACCGTTGGGAAAGCAGCGTCATCTACTTCTTCCCCGAAGGCTACGATGCGCGGTACTGGCGGGCTTTTGCCGATGCCACCACCCGCGCCGCAAAATACGAGGATTTTGTGTCGGACGGTAAGCGTGTTGACGCTAAGACATTGCTCTTTGCGTCCGAGGAAACCTATGCCACGCCTTGCCGATATGTGACCACGTTTGTTCCCCGCTACCGCAACGTGCCGCTCTTGCAGCAGGCCTCGTACGAGAAGGACGGTACGCGGATCGTGGCGGTGTTCAACTTCTGGGAGCGCGGCGAAGCGTTCTTCACGCTTAAAGCGCTTTCTTTGCCGCCCGGGGATTACGAAATTGTCGATGAGAATGGAGTTTTGTATCCTTCGAGCACGTGGCGCAGGTTGTGGAGCGCTGAAGAACTTGCTCAGAGAGGCGCTTTCCTTTACGTCGGCGCTGCGAGAACTCGCGTGTTTGGAATCTACCCGGTCGGGAAGGCTCCGGCGCGGCAGAAAGAACTTTCTGTCGGGGCGATCAAGTCGCGTTTTGCCGAACGTAGCGGTGAACTTTGGTCGGCGGCGAAGGAAGATGCCGCTATAGAGGCGGCCAATACTGTTGAGCGCACCGACAAGGTCGGTGAATTGTAATTTCAAAATAAAAGGAGGATGCAAGCGATGAAAAAATTATTGATGCTGCTTGGGTTTATATTGCCGCTCACGGCGGTGCTCGCCGATGTTCACACCTGGGTCGGCGGCAGCCATTCCGGCGGCGGCTGGAACAATCCTTTGAACTGGAAGAACGCATCCGGTGCCAATGAATGTCCTGCACCTGGCGACGAAGCGCACTTCAACGTTTACACCGATTCGGTAACGGCCAATGACGATGACGCCGCGATAGCCTGTTCGTTAAAAAAGATTACGCTTTCAAACTGGAGCTATGCGTTGAATCGGGGTGTGGAGCTTGTTTTCGATTTCTCCACCAATTGCACCGCTCTTTGTTCGATATCCGGTTCGGGAAGATTTCGCAAGCGCGGCAACAGTGTACTTACGCTTACTTCGAGCGATGCCAGCGGTCTGTCGCCGACATACGGGTTTTACTCAATATACAGTCTTAACGCCGGCGGGATTGTTGTCGAGAGCGGTTCGCTGGTCATGCCGCAGGATGATGCCGTCAAGTATTACGTGTCGATTTTGAAGGTCGCCTCCGGTGCCGGGTTTATTCTGCCCGCCGGTACTGAAATGCAGATATACAAGTTGACCGGCGCCGGCGATGTGGTGCTCGGCGAAAATGCGCAGGCGAATTTTCTTTTGCAGTTCGGTAATGCTTCTTTTCAGAATGTCTGCGATTTCAGCGGCAGAATATTGAACAGATCTAAGGTGAGCTTGAACGTGAATTCCTATTCACCTCTCTTTCTTCGCGGCGGAGAAAGTAATTTCTCATCGCTTACGATGCTCAAATATGTCGGCTCGGCGGAAGGACAGCGCGGCATGGTGTGGACGGACAAGGTCGGAGCGGCGGGCGAAGTTTCTCCGCTCGGGCTCGATGACACTGTTTCGCTCGCCTGGTGCGGTGGTTTCGGGTATCTCGGCGCCGGCGAAACGGCGACCAGAAACTTTAATTATGATTTCAGAACCACTTCGAACACCGAACCCGGGCCGGTCGTGTTCGACGGCGGACATCACGGCGGCTTGCGCCTGGAGGGCGCGATTTCATGGTCGACGGCCGGAAGCGCTACCTGTATGGGAGTAGTGACGTTGCAAGGCTCTAACTCTGTTCCTTGTACGATCGCCGGAGACTTTAAAGTCGGAATGGGCAAGGTTGGCGACCGGCAGGTTACGGTGGCGGTGGTCAAGAAAGGCTCGGGTGTTTGGCGTTTTGCCGAAACCGGCTCGGTGCGCTCTCAGTGCGGCGTCTACGAAATCGAGGAGGGGACTTTGCAGTTTGAATCGATAGCCGAGGCCGGCGAAAACTGTTCGCTGGGGCTTGCCACCACGCTGCAAAGTGCTTATGTTGGTGAGTTCGATGCCTCCAAAGACGAAAATTACGCCTTTAAGCTCGGTAAAAGCACTTCGACTAATGCGGTTTTGGAATTCTGCGGCCGGGAGAGTAACGTCTGTTCCACTCGTCCGATAGAGCTTGGCGGCGACGGGACTCTGCGGGCGAACGGTGTCGGTCCGGCAAGTCTTGAATTTGCCGGAGTGTCCGCTTCGGCAGGAGGAGTGAAGACGTTGACGCTCGACGGCACCAACACGGCGGACAATATTTTGCGTGAAACCGGCGACGGCAAGGGAGCGTTTTCGTTGGCGAAAACCGGAAGCGGCAATTGGACGCTTGAGGGTGATCATACTTTTTCCGGAAACGTAACGGTTAAAGAGGGAACGCTTACGGTACGTGATCAGGTTCCATGCACCTGGTTCCGCCTGACTTTAAAGGAGAAGGAATCGACGGATGTCATCATGTGGATGGGCGGGATCGCGCTTTACGACGCTGAAGGCAGGCGCGTGGCAACAACGATGATATTTGACGAGGGAGAATTGTTCGCCGATAATTATCATTACGCTTTGGATTATAAGACGCTCCAGCCGGGGCACGTCTGCTGGAGCCAATTTTCAAGTACGCCCGAAAACGACAATTATGTTTCGCAGGCAACGGAAAATCCGGCATTGGCGTTCAAGTTAGGCGGCGCTGCCGGGCGTGTAATATATCGCAGCGGAACGAGCTTCAAATATTTTAATGAAAATTATGTCGGCGCACAGATGGTATTCCGGCTGCCGGAAGGATGCGCAACCCCGGTCCGTTATGACATATCTTCGTATAGCAGCACCCTCGCCAGTAATCCTAAGGCGTGGTCGATCGAGGGAAGTGCGGACGGAAAGAATTGGAAACTTTTACATTCGATATCGACGCAGGTTCCGGATGCTGCCGGCAAGTGGTATTCCGACGGGACGCCGGTTTCGGAGCGTTCGGGCGATGCCGTTAATGCCGGTTTTAAGCTTGACTACGGTGAAGCGAGCGACATCTTGAACAATGTTTCGGCTTACAGCGTGGCTGCCAGCGCGACATTGCGCACGGAGGGTGCGGTTTCACCGGCTATTTCCAAACTGAAAATCGACGCCGCAGACGGAATCGGAAATATTTCAGGCTTTACGTTCGCCGATGTGGTGGAGGCCGATGTTGTCGGGATTCCGAAAAAATGCCTTGAGATGTCGTTGCCGTTCGATTTCAGTTCCTGCAACGGTTTTTCCGAGGCCGAATGGAAGTTTACGGCAGACGGCAAGGCGGATACTCACATTATGAAGGTTACAGACGGAAAGCTGAAAATCTATCGTAGAACGGGAACGAAGATTGTTGTCAGATAGAATATGAACTTTGTTTTGCTGACGGAAGGCACGGGGCAGGGATTGACGGAAAAGTCGAATGTCTCGCGCCTTGCTCCGCGCCGGGACTGTCGCCGGATTTTGGCGACCAGGAATTCATAATAGCGATAAAGTTGCAAAAAAGTTAGGGGGGGGGTAATTTATTGTAAATATCTCAAGGTTTGGGCTTGACGGCAATCTCTCGTTTATGATATCTTACAAGGCAACTGAAAGAAAGGTTGCTGCCCGCTCTGTTGGATAGCAGTGAAAAACTGGCGTGAATACAAAGAAAGGGAAATAAAGTGAAGGTCCTTTTTCCGGTCGCGCTTCTCTGTGCATCGGCCGCCTTCGCCGGTGCGGAACCGGCGCTCGCCGTCAAATCCGCATTTTTCAATCCCGATTTCGAGGATGTGAGTAAACGCGGGGTCATAAACGAGAATGTGGAAATCGGACCGTGGGGCGTCAACGGCAACGGCGGACTTCTTGTGCGTCCGCTGAAAGGGCGCTATGTCTGGGAGGTGCCGTTCGATGAAAGCTTCGACATAGTCCCCGGACAGCCGTATGCGTTCGCCTGCGACATGCTTGACCACGGCGACGCCGCGACGGTTACGGCCGTGCAGGTGCTGGAGCGCAGGACCGGTAAGTATCACAGCGGATTCTGGGGGGAGATCCGTACCAAGATGGATAACGGCTGGACGCGTCACGTGACAAAGTTCATTCCGAAGATTTCAGGCCGCGATCCAAAATACCGTTATCAGTTCATCATCTTCAGCCAGGTTTTCCATGGCAAGCCGCTGAGCGCGGAAAATTATACGCGGGTCGATAATCTTCTGCTGAGGGCGGACAAGCCGGAGTGGGAGATCTGCAATGTCTGGCCTACGCACTTCAAGGTGTTCACTGAACGCGCGCGCGTCCGCTTCTCGACGAATTTCATCGGTCCGTATCTGCCGAAGGACCGTAAACCCGTCTACCGGGCGGTGCTGGGAAAGAACGACGGAACGGTACTGGCCGAAGATGTCCGGCGTCCGGATGCAAACGGCGTTTTTACGGCGGATTTCGGCAGGATCGGACATACCGGGCCGGTTAAACTTTCAATCACGCTGGCCGACGATAAAGACAGGACGTATGAAACGCGGACGTTTGATCTTACCGCCGCTCCGACCTACAGGCCGAAAAAGGGCGAGATATTCGTTCAGGAGAACGGAGTTCCGATCGTGGACGGAAAACCTTTTCTGGCGATGGGCATCTATTGCAACTCGGTCGATCCGTGCGAGCAGGGCGGTTTCGGGGGAAAGGAAGACGGACTGCGCGAATGCCGGGAACTCGGCTTCAACCTCCTCTACGACTACGGGACGTACAAGCTTCGTACGCCGGAGAAGCGCGCCGCGCATTACGCGCGGGTGGCGAAATACGGCCTGCGGACGCTCGCGGACGATTTCAGCTGGAAAAACGCCGATGACAATCTTTCCGATCCCGACTGCCGCACGCGCAGGCTTGCGCGAGAACTTGCCTCCTATCCCGCCGTCATCGGTTTTTATACGATGGATGAAGCCGGCCCCGAACGCATTCCGCCGCTGACCAGAGTGCGCCGCGCTCTCAATGAAGAGGCGCCCGGACATATCGTCAACACCTGCAACATCTTTTCGCCGTTCTCCTACCTTTCCACGGCCGATGTACAGGGCGGCGACAAATATCCCATTGACGCCGGAGAACATGCGGATCTGACGGATATGGACAGCTACGGCGCGAAACTGGCTGCGACGTCCGCGCTCGGCTGGCACGCGCCGCAGATTCTGAACTGGGGCAATACGCGCCGCCATCTCGTCGACGATCCCGTGCGCTACCGCAGAGAGTCGCGCGAGCCGATGGAAAACGAGATGCTTTCGGTGGCGCTCATGTATGTCTCCTGGGGCGTTAAAGGTTTTGCGTTCTATTCGTATTTCGACATGTACCGGGGCCCGATCCCGGAATGGTTTCCGCTCCGCCGCGAGCGCGTCCGCAGGGTGGTCGCCGATCTCTGGACGCTTGAACCTTTCATCCTTTCCGGCGAACCCGTCAGGGAGATCGCCCATGTCGACAGGCGCGGCAAAACGCGTATCGTGGCGCTTTCGGACGGAAAGGGCGCGTATCGGGTGCTCGTCATCGGCGTTAAACGCGACAATGACTGCACTTTCACGCTCCCTCCCGAATACGGCGCGCTTCGGCCGCGCAAGGGTAACGTGAAATTGTCGGACGGCGTGTATTCGTTCACGGCCAGGGAGTTTACCTGCGACATTCTGGAGTGACCGATATGAGAACTGCCTTAAGTTCGATATTCGCCGTTTTGTCCGCTTTCTCCGTTTTCGCCGTTCCGACGGCCGTCCCCTGGGCGGAGAATCGGATCGTCTATAATTCCAATCTGCCCGAAGACCGCGACGGGCTGAAGGACGACGTCGACTATTTTCCCTCCGATTGGCTCGATCGCGTGGCCGAATGCGGCATGAACGGCGTGTGGATGCGGGTCAATCTGCGCTCGATCGCCCAAACGTCGATAACTCCGCGCACCGCCGACGGCGCTCGCCGGCTGCGCAAGCTGCGCACGATCGCGAAAAAGTGCCGTGACCACGGGCTTTCGCTGTGGATATTCGGCAACGAACCGGTTTCCTTCAAGCCGGGGGACGAACTCCTGAAAGCCCATCCGGAACTTGGCGGCGTCAGATTCGCCGGCAACGGCTGGACGATGTGGTGTCCGTCCGAGCCGAAGGTGCTCGCCTACATCGAAGAGGCGGTCCGCGACGTTTTTACCGAAGTGCCGGGGCTCGGAGGCTATCTCAACATTTCCAACGGCGAAGGTCTCACCACCTGTCTTGACGCTTATTCCGACAGCTACGGTGTCGATCGCGGATCCGAGTTCTGCGCGCGCTGTCATGCGCGGCCGCGCTGTCAGCTCCATTACGACGTCTCTGCGGCCGTTGTGCGCGGTCTCAAGGCCGCCGATCCGTCGCTGCGCTATTTGAGCTGGTTTTACCACGCGACATCGGAGCCTGACCGCCGGCCGTGGGTTTACGACTGCGCCCGCCATCTTCCCGAAGGCGCCTCTTTCGTCTATAATTTCGAGTCGGGAATCATGAAGCGGCAGCTCGGGCGCTGGCATTGCGGCGGCGACTATTGGCTTTCGCAGCCCGGCCCCGGCAATCCCTACGCCGCGGTCGCCGCGGCCGCGGCGGAAGGCGGAGCGAGACTGGGCGCCAAGATCCAAACCTGCAATTCGCATGAACTTGCGACGCTGCCTTACGTGCCCGTGCCGGGCCTTCTCTACCGCAAATACGAAGCCATGAAGCGCTGCGGCGTGCGCGATGTGGTGCAGTCGTGGTATTTCGGCGGCGAACCGTCGCTTATGCTAAAGGCGGCGGGCGAACTCTCCCGCGAGGATTTTTCCGACGGGGAGGAGGCTTTTCTGCTCCGATTCGCCCGAAAGATTTTCGGCCCGGCGGCAGCTCCGCTCGCCGCGCGCGTCTGGAAACGCTACACCGCCGCCTACTCGGACTATCCGCTGTGCAATATGATGCAGTATTACGGGCCGTTTCATACGGGCGCGTCCTGGCCGCTCCACCCGGAGATCGTCATGCGCGGTCTGCCGCGTTCGTGGTGGTCGGGCGAACCTGAGGCGGGAGATCTGACCGGTGAATGTCTGAAAAGCTACACGTTGGACGAAGCCGAGACGATTACAGGCGAGATGGCCGCGAACTGCGGCGACGGACGCGATCTCGAGGATTTGGCGGCGGCGGTTGCCGGGGATGCGGAAAAATCGCGTGATGTCGGCGTCATGAGGGCATTTCGGCTGCAGCTTCTCGCCGCGCGCGACGTGTTCCGGTTTTACCGGCTTCGTCGCGACGCTGTCCGCGCGTCGCGGACGGATCCTGCCCGCGTGAAGAGACTGGTCTCGCGGATGAAAGCCGTTGTCGAGTCGGCAAAAAACGTTACGGCCGAACTGTTGCCGCTGGCGGAGGCCGACGACCGGCTCGGGTTCCATGCGGAGGCCGCGACCAGGACGTACAATCCGGAAACGCTCCGAGCAAGGCTCCGCCGGCTTGAAGCCGTGCCTGCCCGGCTGGATGAGATCGTATCGGAGATAGAAAAGGGCGGTTCATGGCCGCGGGCCGGCAGGACGGCTGCGGGAGCCGGGGAGGCGGTGTCGGGCAGGGACGTAATTTGGTCTTTCCGTGAAGATGCGGACGGCGCTCTGGTGTTCGAGGGAAAGGTGCGCAAACCGTGGCGGCGGCTGTTCTGCTCCGCAGTTGACCTGACCGGCGCGCGCTACCCGATCGTGAAGCCGGTCAATGCGGATGAAAGCGGGCGCTTTTCGTTCCGTATGCCGGCTTCGTCGTGGAATCACGATCCGTTTTTCCGTCCGGCCTGGTTCTCGATCGCGGCGGTCGATGAACGCGGAAGTCCCTATCCCACGGTTTCGCTGTGGCCCGAAGACGGCAAACCGCTCCGTAACCGGCTCTGTCTGCCCGGACTGCATCCATACCGGCTCGGGGCACTGGAGATCGGGGACTGATTTTTTCTGTACAGAAGGGAGTCTGGAATGAAAACAAAACTGATGGTTATATTCTTTGCGGTCGCTTCCGCGGTTAATGCCGATCCGTCCTGGCAAGGGCAGAACGGCTCCGGGTTCATCGACGACGAGTCGATGTGGAGCCCGTCGCCGCCGCCGATCTATTCGACCACGACTGCGGCGGGAGGGCGCAATTACGCGCAGGTCTGGCCGGGGGCGGACTGGGCGTCAACAATGTTTCTTAGGGATATGGCGATCTTCAACGGCGGTTTTTCCGTCAATATGCAGCCGGGGTACGACAATACGCTCGACTTTGACGGTGCGGGCGTGACGCTGGTTCACGGCGACGTCCCGGAGGGCATGAACGACCGTAATGGCGTCAACGTGTTTTTCTGCGAGAACGGCAGCGGCGGCGATTACCGCTGGTTTAACTGCGGTGTCGGAGATATGCGGCATTCGGCGTATTTGTGGTCGAATGCATGGTTCCGCATCAGCCATCGGCAGATGACTCCCGGATCCAAAGAGCGTCTTGATGCGGTCAACGGAATCGACTTCGGTCGCGGCCGCTTTCTTTGGGGAGGCACGAATCTTGCGGACATGGTCGGCACCACGACCGTTAATGCAGGCGTTTTAAACGGCGGCAGAACCGAAATGACGATCACCAATTCCACGGTGGTTTTCAATGCGCTCGACTGGCAAGGCAGAATCGCGCGTTCGACTTTGCTTGTGGACGGACCGGATGCGCGGATGGTCGTCCTGCGCCACGCCAATTTAGGTTTTGCCGCATCTTCGACGCAGCCGGGAACTAATCTCTTTACCGTGTCGGGAGGCGCGACGATGCAGGTCGATGCCACGGGCGCGGCGACGAGCGATTTTACGGTCGGGGCGGGAGCGGTCTCGCCGCAGTCGAGCGTGCTTACCGTTACCGGCGCGGGATCGCTGATAGATTGTTCCGCATCCAACCGCGGAATGAAGATTAATGACGGCGGCGCGCTGGTAGTGACGAACGGCGGCTGCGCCAGGATGAAAACCAGCCTTTCGATCTCGAAGGTCGAGGGGAATCCGGGAGGCGTAATCCGCGTCGCCGGCGAGTCCTCGTCGCTTGAGTTCGGAGTCGAAGGCGGCAGCGGCGAGGCCGTTCTGACCGTCGACGGCGGAGAGGAATCGGTTTTCGAGCAAACCGGCGGACGGACAAAGTCCAATTATCAGGAAAGACGCGTTTCCGTCTATCTCGGTCAAAATGGCGGACGGTGCGGAACGATGAGGATTTCCGGCGGCACGTTTGATATGGGAGAAGGCGGAACCCACGGTCTCTTGCGCGTGGGCATGGCAGGGTCCGGAATTCTTGACGTGTCCGGCGGCAGCATCGTCGGGTGCGGAAATATCGCCCTTGCGGAGCGTGACGGCGCTACCGGTCTGACGACAAACGTTTTCCGCCAGACCGGCGGATATGTGGAAGCGCTTGACACCGGCTTGACCTGCAACAAGGCGGCGGATGCCAACCGGCGCGTATTTATTGAACTGCTCGGCGGTACGCTCTGTGCCTACCGTATGTCCGGCGGCGCCGGCGCCGATAATCCGGAGAAGGATCATACCGAGTTTTACGCCGATGGAGGAACGCTGATTTCCGGGCCCAATGGCCTTTACCATGTCACATATCCTTTCTTTTACGGTTTCAACCGTGTCGAACTCGGTGAAAAAGGGTTGACGCTGTCGGTTCGAGGCACCTGCAACGTCAAACAGCGCTTTACGAACCGTAAAGGCGCGGAGGGGCGGCTGTTCGTGACCGGGAACTCCGCGAGCGAGATATGGTTCGAAGGCCCGGACGGGGGTGACAACGCCGAACTCGTCGTCGTCGGCGCGACCGCCTGTATCGGCAATGCGATGACCAACTGGCAGACGACGGTGGTCGTGACCAACGGCGCCTGTTTCGACGTGTCCGCCGTC
>JAFVZE010000209.1 GCA_017508315.1 Kiritimatiellia bacterium
GTACAGAACACTTATTTCACTTTATCACCTGAAATAAGGATTATCTCCGTTTTAGAAGTTTCAAACCGGGGATATTCCCATGACAGTCTGATTTGACATCGCAAGGCCGGTTGTGATATATTTCGACGCAATGAAAATTCAGCGCACATTGAGAAAATTAGGCTCAGCGGCGTTTCGCGCCGCGGGTGCTCTCTATGTCGCGTTTTCGTTGTGCGGCGCCTTTGAAATCTGCCTTTGCGATCCCGATCCCGACAACTGCGGCGAGCATTGCCATGACTGCGAAGATCATTCCGAGGATGAATGTCTCCATCTAACGGTTGATGCGGGCGACATTCTCGCTCCGCAGACGGGCGTGTCGATTCCGGCGGTTGTTTTGGCATTCTTCTCGGCACCGTCGTTTTCGGTCGAGGAGTCGCCGCTTAATCCCCGGTTAAGGCCGTCATCCACCGCCCCGCCCGACAGCGGCGGCAGGTACATTTCATATTCCAGGCGGCTGAATCCGCTTTCTTGAATTCCTTCCGGCGCGTTGACGGATGACGTGCCTCTTTATTTGCTTGTTCGGCGCACTGCCGCGTTGCAGTGCGCGGTTGCACAGCCTTCGTATTCGGCACGGTGCCGGGAGGAATCATGAAAAGAATATTCAAATTTACAGCCGATAACCCTAAAACGGTAATAGCCGCATTGCTGATCGCGGCAGTCGCAGGATTCAGGACATGGCAGAACCTTGCCGTGGACGTCTTTCCCGACATTTCGGTTCCGCGTGTCACGATCCAGACCGAGGCGGGCGGACTTACAGCCGAGGAAGTTGAACAACTCGTTACGATTCCCATCGAATCGGTGATGAACGGCATTCCGGGAGTATCGACGATACGCTCGAGCTCCAGCGGAGGTCTTTCTTTCGTCTGGGTCGATTTCGACTGGGATGTCGATGTCTCCCGCGCCAGGTTCGACGTATTCGAGCGGCTTGCCCGCGTGGAGGAATCGCTCCCCGAAGAGGCTCACGCGGAAATAGCTCCGATAGTTTCGGTCACGGGCGAGATCATGCTCGTGGCGCTTACCGGCAAGGAAGGCGGCGCATCTCAGCTTGAGATCCGCGAACTTGCCGAATATGACTTAAGGACTCGTCTTCTCGCGATCCCTGGTGTCGGCGAGGTGGCGGTCATCGGCGGCCGGCTTCCCGAATACCGCGTTGCCGCCGATCCGCGACGTCTCGCGGAAGCGGGGCTTTCGCTCTTCGACGTCATGGAAGCCGCCCGCGATACGCGCACGTTCCTAAGCGCCGGCTATCTGGCGAACGTCGGCGGCGAAGAGGTTCCCTTGCGGCAGATCGCGCGCGCCGACACCTTGTCCGCCTTGAGAGAGTCTCCCATACCGCTTGAAAACGGTGGCTCGCTCAGGCTCGGCGACGTTGCGGACGTGTCGGTCGCCGGTGCGCCCCGCCGCGGCAGCGCGTCGTTCAACGGTCAGGAAGCCGTCGTTCTTTCGGTGCAGAAGGCTCCGGGTGGCAATACGCCCGCGCTCACCAGAGAACTTGACCGGGTGCTCGCCGAATTTTCCGAGACCGTCAAAGCGAAGGGAATCGAGGTTCATTGCGACGCCTACCGCCAATCGGACTTCATCGACGCTTCGATCAAGGGCGGGGGAGAAGTTCTGCGCGACGCGGTGATCATCGTCATTGCGGTACTGCTCCTGACGCTCCTTGAGCTGCGCACGATTCTCGTCGTGCTTTGCACGATGCCGATATCCATCCTTTTGGGACTGGTGTTTTTCCCGATGTTCGATCTCGGCGTGAACGTGATGACGCTTGGAGGATTCGCGGTCGCCGCCGGAGACATCGTGGATGCGGCGATCATCTTCACGGAAGTGATACGGCGCAAGCTCGGGGAGAATTCCGCCCTGCCGCCGGCTGAAAGGCGTCATCCGAGCGCGGTGATAGCGGATGCCGCCGCAAGCGTCGCCCCGGGCGTTCTCTTTTCGACGCTTATCGTCGTGTTGGTGTTTATTCCGCTTTTGATGCTCTCGGGGCTTGAGGGGCGCTTCTTCCGTCCGCTTGCTCTCGCCTACATTTGCGTGTTCGCGATGTCGCTCGTTTGCGCGTGGACCGTCGTCCCGGCGCTTTCCCGGCTGTTTCGTCTCGGCGGCGGCGCGGCCGAAAAGCCTCCGGCGAAGATTGAAGACGCCGGAGTCTCCCTCGGCGTCCGCATCATGCGCGCGATGTACCGCCCGTTCCTTGCGTTCGCGCTTAGGTTCCCGAAATGCGTACTTCTTCTTTCTTTCGTGGCGGCCGGATATGCGATTTATGTCGCCGCGGGCTTCGGCTCGAGCTTTCTGCCGCCGTTCAGAGAGGATTCGTTCAATGTGATGGTGTCGCTTCCGCCCGGCGCGTCGCTCGCCGAAACCGAGCGCGTCAGCGAAGCGTGCGTCCCGGCGATGGCGTCGATTCCCGGAGTCCTCTCCGTCACGCGCCGTACGGGACGCGCCGAGCGCGACCAGCATGCCGAGCCGGTGTCCAGTTCCGAGTTCGTCGTCCGCGTCGATTTAAGCGGCGACACGGAGGCGGTGCGCGACCGGATCCGCGAACGTCTCGGTAAGATTCCCGGCTGTGCTCTCGTGGTGGGCTATCCGATCGCCCACCGCATCAGTGCGGTTCTCTCAGGAACCGAGGCGGAACTGGCCGTGAACGTGTTCGGCGAGAATGCGGATGTCTTGCGCGATACGGTCGCGAAGATGAAGACGGCGCTTGAGTCCCATCCGGGCGTTTCCGACGTCCGCGCCAACCGCGAGATCACGGTACGGACGTTCCGCATCGATTACGACATGCCCTCGCTCGTCGAGGCCGGCATAACGGCGCGCGAAGTCGGCGAACAGGTGGCGGCGGCGTTCAACGGAGCCGAGGTGGGCGAAGTGCGCGACGGTCTGCGCAAGCGGTCGGTTACGGTGCGCCTTGCGGGGGATGA
>JAFVZE010000210.1 GCA_017508315.1 Kiritimatiellia bacterium
AATAGGAATCGTTGTGGGTTTTAGCATCCTTGAACACGGCGACAATTTCATCACACCCTGAAAGGTCCCAACGACCTTCGACAACAATTTCGTTTTTCGCGCCCTCGATGCGGGGCACCCCCTTGTGTGCATCGAAAAGCGTTATTTCCGACACGCCCTGGACGGCAGCAAACAGCACGGCCGCAAATACGCCTGTCATTTCTTCCACGTTCCTTTCTTCGCTGAAAACGTCTGGTTCGGTTCCGCGGGCGCAAAGCCGTGCGTAGAGCCCTGCACCCAGAATATGCGCTTGCTGGCGCACGGCAGATTCTCGAACATCATCGCAATGCCGGACGGCGGACATATATAATCCCCAAGTCCCGCCCGTGAGATATTGACGCGGCAGGAAGGATTCACCCTCTTGGCGTGATTTACCGCATCATAATACGGAAGCCCTTTCGCAAACGGGATGAACCAACCTCCGCGGTTGCGCCCCATCGTCTCTCCGCCGTGGTCGCATCCCCACGGAACGCGGGCATCCACCTCGGTCACATCCCGGTCAAGGCCTGCCGCCCAGATGCACTGAAGCCCGCCCTGACTGCCGCCTGATACGGAAAGCCTTCCGTTCCATTCAGGGAGCGACTTGACATATTCAAGCGCACGCATCACCCGCCATGTCATCCCTCCGAAATAAGCGGTGTCGGGATTTGAATTCTGCGCAGGATCGAACGCATAGCCGTGGCCGTTGGACTCGATGGATTTGTAGAATTTTCTGTAATATCCGTATTCACGGCCAAGTTCGTAACCATGCGCGTTTACATGAAATATCATCAGTCCCTTCGCCCCGACTTTTGTCGGCCGCTGGACCGACGAACGCGAATAGCCGTCGAACCGCACCAAAGCGCCACACGCCTTTTTCTTCCCCTCCGCCCATTTCGGCACGGACAGATACCCCGTCACCGGACGCGGTCCGGCGCACGTGACGCTTACCGCATAGATATTCGCCGGACCGCCGACACCTTTGACAAGCTTGCGTTCAGCCGTCATGGGCACGGCGGCGAGCGCGGCGCGGCGCTTTGCCCAGAACGCATCGAAATCTTCAGGCTCGGGAAACTGCGGGATCTTTTCCGGTTCCACGCCCGCGCCGCCGTCAAAGAACACCCGACGGTCGTTCTTCTCGTATGGATTCGCCGCACGTACGCCGTCAACCGTACGTCCGTCGATCTTCTCCGCTCTGCGGAAGATGCGTCCGTTGGCATCCTGCAGCGTGGCGAACAGCCGGACGAATCCGGGTTGAGCGAGGCTGGTCCGCACCACAAGCGGAAGCGTTGCGGCATCCGCACGCCCCTCCTCCGCAAGACCATCATCACCGGTGCGCTTCCAGACGACAAACGCCGTTCCCGCAGGAATCGGACCGGCCACATGCTCAAGACGCAACGTGAAAGTCATGGTTTCACCGGGTGCGTAGAACGCCGGGGTGCGATCACATGCCCCGCGAAGGTGCGCACGGTCGAAAAGCCCGACACGATCTTCATTCTTCTCGGAAACCGGTCCGCCATCTACCGCCGCAAGAATCAGAGAGCCGTCCCCGTCCAGCTCCTTGGCCGCAAATCTGAAATCGCGCCATATGCCGTGTTCATGGCGTATGCGCAGGGAAAGCGCGCCGCTCGGAACCCCGTGAAACACGCCTTTAAACGTGAAAGGACCGGGAAGACATTTCAGCAGATCTGCGTCGAAATCGCGCTGCCATCCTGCCGACTTAACGCACAGAGCGAGTCTGTAAGGGGCGTAGATCGGCGCAACGCCCTTGTTGATGCCGTTCAGCGTCACTGCAACGCGTCCTCCTGCCCGTTCGACATCGGCCGAAACCGGCACCAGCCG
>JAFVZE010000211.1 GCA_017508315.1 Kiritimatiellia bacterium
ACATTCGAGCGGTTCAAGTCCTTCGATCAGATGGCGGCATACGGCAAGCTCTTTGAGGATGTCAGACGCGGGGTGCGCGCAGAGCCGCCGCAAGGAGACGAAGTCGCTCAAGTCTGTCTTAAAACTTTGACGGAACATGCGATGCTCGGCATCGCGCGGCTTAAAAAAGATGTCAATTCGTGTTACGACACGATCAAGCGTCTTAAAAGGAGCAAGCGGCGCAAGAACCGGCTTATCGCCGCTCTCGCAATAGTTAGCGTTTTGCTTGCGGTCTTGCTGCTGAGCAGTGCGGGTTGGAGATGACGGCGTATCTGCAAATAACTTTGTAACCTTTTTTGCCGATGCGTGTAATCCCTCTGCAGGGAGGGGTTTATGAATATTGATCTTGATTCATCGTTGCGCCTTTCGCGGCTGTCGGCGGCCGATGCGGTTGCCGCGGGCGACGCTCCGTCGAAGAAGGGAGTTAAGGACGCTCTGCGGCTTGAAGGGACGGCTTTGACGGTGACGGAACAGGAGCGGCTGCCGCCGGGCGCGGGCGAGATGGAAGACGACGATCTGCGCCGTGACGACGCGCTCGGGAAGTTGGTCGTTTCGGCTTTCGATTTCCAGCCGCCGGAAATGCCGGCTTTCGTCTGAGGAGGGTGTCATGGAACGGTCGTGCGAAGAATATCTCGCGAAAATCCGCAGAACGATCGCCGAATCGCGGCAGATGGTCGAATCGGTAAAGCTCCGTTTTGCCGAAACCGACCGGATGCTCGAAGAGAGCGGGACTTCCCGCGAAGAGGTGGCGAAAATGAAATTCACGCCGGAGCAGCGCGCCGCCGTGAACGAAGAACTTGTTCGCCGCGGCATGCCGCCGCTCGAGCATCCGGAGAAGATCTTGGCTCCGTTCGCGCCGCCGACTTCGCCGATCGCTTTCGGAAACCCCGACATGACCGAGGATATTGAGAACCGCCGTCGTAAATTCGGGGCGATGATGAAGCGGTTCAAAATGTGAAAGGAGCTCTGCGATGGATGTGACGCTCGATACATCTCCGGTTAAAGACCTTTCGGCGCTTGCCGCCGCCGTCGCGAATCCCGCGCCGGCGCTGACGGAGGCGGCGATGCCGGTTCTAAGCGGCGCGAACGTGCGCGTGAGCGAGGCGCCGGCGGATCTGGAGGCGCTGATGTCCCGGCTGCGCATGGAGACGAACGAGGCTCGTGTAAACGCCGTGCGATCCCGCCTTGCCGCCGTGCTCGGACGTCTGGCGGATATGTCCGAGGAAAATGCAAAACTCGTCGGAGAAATGGCGAGTGTAGGACGCGAGCTCGCCGAGGCCGAGAAGACGCGGGATGCCGAATCGGCGAAAATGGAATCCGGCGGCGGCAGAGAAGCGTATGAAGCGGCTGAAAAAGCGGTGTCCGGTCTGCAGGCGAAGCTTGAAAGGCTGATCGAATCGCTCGATGCCGCCGGTCTGCTGGCGCTGCGCGAGGCGATCCGGCTGGATCTGGGGGATGTCGAGCATCTCCACGACGAGATCGAGAAGAAGGACGGGAAAAACAAGCTCGATCAGATCCGCGCGGTGGAGGATGTTATCGCCGACGCGCTCGATCGGCTCGAAGGCAAGATTGCCGATGAGGTCGAAGACCGCCACCTTGATCATGTGTGAAGAAGCAAAAGAAGGAGGAATCATGGAAATCAGCAGAGAAAAAATCGAGGAGGCCGCCAAGAAGATCGCCGGCGACATGACGACGGTGCGGGAGCTTAAAGGCATCACCGACGCCGAGATGGAGGCCGTCTATTCTCTCGGGTTCAACTTCTATCGGACCGGCAATATCGAGAATGCGGAAAAGGTGTTCAAGTTTCTGGTGCTTTTCGATCATTTCTGCGCGAAATACTGGACCGCTCTCGGGGCGGTGCTGCAGGTCAGGAAGCGGTACGAAGGGGCGATCACGGCATACGCATACGCCTCGTTCCTCGACATTCACGATCCGAAGCCTCAGTATCTGGCGGCGGAGTGCTATCTCGCCAGAGGCGAGCGCGGCAATGCCGCATCCGCGCTCGCGGCGCTGGACGAGTTCGCGCCGACGGACACCGGGCGCGGCCGTGAATACCGCGCCAAGGCGGAGGAGCTGAAAAAGATCATCGAAGGCGGCAGACATGGAGGTCCGGCATGAGCGACGTTCCGGGAATCAGCGAAAGAACTCCGCAGCGTCCGCTGTACGTCAACCAGGTCGGTGACATGGCCAAGGCGATGGGACTTACGGAAGATGCGCATGTTCTCGCCAGAGAAATCGCCGGACTGCTGGCAAGTCAAGCGAGCGTGCGCGTGACGAACGCCGCCTCGGCGACGCTCCCCGGTGAAGTCGGGTCCGCGCCGGGGGCGACCGGGGTGCCCGCGCTCGACAATCCCGACGACGCGCACCGGAAAGAGGTCGATCTCGAGAAACTCATTTCCTATCTGCAGCTTGAAACCGACAAACATCAGGCAGAACTCGCGAAAGAGCGCATCGAACTCCAGAAGGATGCCCTTGAGCAGCGCCACGCCGAACAGATGGAGAAAATCAGCGAGTCGCTCAGACAGATGGACAAGGCGGCGAAGATGAACACCGCCATGCGCGTTTTCGGCTGGATGATGGCGGCGGCGGCCGTGGCGTTTGCGGTTGTCGCGAGCATCGCCTCGGGCGGTGTCGCCGTCGGTGCGGTCATCGGCGCCGTTTTGGCCATCGGCGTGTGCATTCTGAACGAGACCGGGGCGACGGAGAAATTGACCGAGGCGCTCGCCGACGCCCTGAAAGAGGCGGGCATGAGCAAGGAGGCCGCGCAGATTGTCGCTTCGCTCGCGGTCGCCGTCGGCATGATCGTTCTCACCGCCGCGGCCGGATCGGGCGGACAGGCGATCCAGAGCGCCGTCAAGGGGACGGTGCAGGGATGCATGACGGCGGCCATGGCCGCGGCGGCGAATGTGCAGAAAGGCATGCAGGTCGGTATGGGCGTCGCCGGCACCGGCGCGACCGGCATGCAGGTCGGAGCTTCGGTCGAGGGCTACAAGGCCGGCACGGCCCAGGCCGAGACGACGGACATGGAGAAGTTCATGGCGATCATGCGGCAGATGCTCGAGGAGAGCCAGGAAGAGCTCGAAAAGATTCTTTCGCAGATACAGGACGTCTATTCGGACATTTCCGCGATCATAAACTCCGCGATCGACACCGAAAGCGAAATCGCCAGGCAGATCGGCCGGATGGCCTGACTGAAAGGAGGGGGATCATGAGCATGATCGTAAATGCTTTCGGACCGCGCACGGGGATGGATGCCGTGCCGCTCCGCTCAATGTCTGGCGTCGACGGGGTCGGCTCCGTGCCGAGCGGCGGCGTCCGCGCGGAATCGCTGACGTTTTCGGCGGGCGTGGACGTATCGCGCTCGCTCGCTTCGGGTTTGCCGGATATCGACGCTCCGTCGGCGGCGGAGGAAGGGGCGGTCGCCTCGCTGTGCGCGAAGCTCGGAACCGGCGGGCTGATGAATATCGCGCCGGAGCAGATCAAGACCATGTGCCGCGAAATGATCGCCATGTACCGGGTTTACGCCGAGACGCTCGCCGTCGCCGGACTCTCCGGAATCGGAGAGGCGGGAGCGTCCAGATCGGTGATGTTCGACATCTACGCATTGATGGCGCTGATGGTCGAATGCGGACAGAAGATGCGCGATGCCGCGCGCGACGTCCGCCGGGCCGAAAATCAGCAGGTGCAGGCGAGCATTCAGAATCAGGCCGACGCGCAGCGTTCGGCGGCGCTCACGGGGATCGTCAGCGCGCTGGCGGTCGGGCTCGTGCAGATCTCCATGCAGGTGACGAACCTCGCCGGCATGTCCAAGGGTTTCAAACAGCAGCTTGATGCGCAGAAGCGGTCGGGGATCGCCGATGCCGAATCGCGGCTCAAGGCCGCGGAAATGCGCGGCAAACCGCAGGACGCGCGGGCCAATCTCGAAAAGGTCGCCGGGAAGACCTCCGGAGACGTGAGAGACCGGGTTGAAGGGAGTTTCAGCGATTCGCGCTCGACCAAGGCGGATATCGGACTTGCGGATTCCCAGATCAAGTCGCGCCTTCAGGCGAACGAGGATACGCTCAAGACATTGAAGGATGCGCCGCCGGAGAGAATCTCCGCCGCCAAGGTCGATCGCGATGCGATGATCGCGGATCTTGAAATGAAGATCGCCGCCGACAGAAATCTTCTTGAGACTCCCCGCGACGGCCGGATCGAACTTTTCCGCGCCCAGGTGAAGAGCGAACTTTCAGACATCCGCGACAATCCGGAGACGACTCCGGAGGAACTCGCCTACGCCGAGGCTTTCGCCGCGAACGAAATCGCGCAGAATTCGACGCCGCGGCAGCTCGCCGCCGACGTTATGGCGGCGAAGGCGGAATACGATCAGGCGAATCTCCTGATGCAGCACGACGCCAACTACATGAAGGGCGTGCATACGGAGACGCGTTCGCGCATTCTCGGCGATATGATCGCCGCTTTCGGCGGAGTCGGACAGGGGTGCGTTTCGAACGTCACGGAAATGCTGCGCGCGGAAGCGACCGAGATCGGCGCGGAGCAGCAGGTTTCGCAGGAAATGCTCGATCAGGCGAAAGATCTTTTCGCGCAGTGCCAAAGCCTCGTGGATTCGGTCATCCAGCTGATGCGCGCGGTGCTGCAGGCGGAAGTGCAGTCGATGCACGATGCCATAATGGCTTAGGGCGGAGGAGGAGATCATGGCGTTGGTCGAGTCGGTTCCGATCGAAGGGTTGAGCGTCTACGGCGTGGCGCAGAAGAGTTATACCGTCGACGGCGTGGAAAACCTTGACTATGTCCGGGCGGCATCGATAGCGATGCTGCGGGAGGCGGACGCCCTCGAGTCCGAGGCGGCGGCGTTCACCGCCGTCCTCGAGGCCCGGAAGAAAAAACTCGACGAACTGGGCTGGGCGCTTTCGGTCATCGTCGAGGCGATCGCGTCGATGAAGGTGAAGAAGCAGAAATCCGGAGATCTCTCGGCGGCGGATGCGGATCTCGGCAGGGCGGCCGGGATACTCGATCGCTACCGCCGCGATACGAACGGCGATATGCGCCTTCCCGTCAACGGCGACGGCAAGGTGCGGCGCGACGACGCGACGAAGGCGCAGTCGGCGCTGCAGTACGAAATCGACTGGGAGACGAACGAAATGCAGCAGGACATGGTCACGATGCAGTCGCTCGTATCGAAACGCGACAACGCCTTTTCGACGGCGGCGTCGCTCGTGCAGAAGATGAACTCGACGGCTTCGACGCTGATCGGGAACATGATTTGAGAAAGGCTTCAGGCATGGCGGAGATAGATCTGGTGGGGATCGGAGATATCAAATCCCGATGGGGCGTAGAGGTGGGGGACTACAGAGTCTCGCTGGATTCGGAATCCGGCATCATGGACTTTCAGGATCTGATGGTCCGTTTCTCCAAGAACCGCGCCGTCGCGGTGGAAGGGGAGGTCGAGCCTCTGACGGTGCGCATCCGGCAGCGCAACCGGCGGCTCGACGAGCTCGGAGAGGCGCTGGCGGAGCTGACGAAGATTCAGGCGGAGTTCGATTCCGACGACACCGGAAATCGCGACATGCGCAGCTGGATGTCGGACGGAACGGGCGAGGTGATGAAGTCGATGGGATATTCGCCGAAGCGTTACGCGAATGAAGGCGACCGTCCGGACGACAACGAGGACAGAGCGGACTTCTACGAGGCCGGATGGATGGCGGAGAACCGCTACAGCGCGAACAAAAAGACGGTTGAAGGAATGCTCTCGCGGATCAAATCGGAGATCGACGCTCTCAACAACGAAGCGCAGGCGGATATGACTCGTCTGCAGTCGCTCGTCGACCGCCGCGACGAATCCTACTCGGCGGCGACGAATCTCATGACGAGCATTTCCGACACCCGTTCGAACGTGATCCGCAACATGTAGCACGGGAAACCCGGACGCGGGAAACGGAACTTGTGATATAATAGCGGAACGGACAATCCATGGAAATACGATCAGACGAGATCGCGACGAACCGATACGCGCCGGACGCAGACCGGGCGATCAATCTGTATTCGACCGGAGCGGCCGAAGGACTGACGCTCGGTCAGCTCGTCGCCGCCGTCTGCGTCCGTACGGCAGGGGCGCTTGAAGAGCAGAGCGTCAACAAGATGAACCGCATGAACGCCTGCACGGAAAAGCTGGAAAAGGCGTCGGAGTGTATGCGGCGGATCGCCGAAGACAGGATGTCGGATTGGACGGCGGAGCGGGAGTATCTCGAAGGAGAAGTCGGCGTTGTCGGGCTTCCGGACGGACTCGATTCCCACGAAAAGCGGATGCAGGCGGTGGACGCGGTGAAGAAGAAACTCGAAATCCTGACCCGGCAGGCGCAGGAGGATATGATCGACATGCAGACGCTCATCAGTCGCCGCGACATGACTTTCAACACCTCGTCCAACATTGTCCGGACGATGGGCAATTCGAAAATGAACGCGGCGGGCAGGATGATATGAACGCGGAACAGGGAAAGGAGGCTCGAGAATGGCTTTTGATGCGGTGACGTTCGATTTGTCGTTCGACAGGAGCAGAGTCGGCGATGCCGGAAAGCTTGCGGCCAGATGCTACACCGTCGACGGAGTGACGGATCCGGGCGGCGGATTGCGTCCGCTTTCGATCGGTCAGCTGGTGATGGCCATATGTCTTGCGCGGGCCGCGGAACTGGAGGCGGAAATCATCGGAATAGTCGAAGATCTTGACAGGACGTCGGAGGATCTCGAGCTCTTGTCGAAGATCGAAAGCGATATCGTCAACTGCACTTCCGGCAGCATCGATCTCAACGGCATGATGATCGACTCTCTGGGCGTCTCGTACAAGACGTATCTCACCAATCCGGAAAATCCGGATCCTGCCTCCGGCGTCGTGCCCGGAATGGGTTTGACCGATGTCCCCGATGCCGCCGACAGCGCTTCCGAGCAGCTTATAACCGACATCGAGGCGAAGATGGATTCTCTGAACAGTTTTTCGCAGCAGACGATGATCGATCTCCAGTCGCTCACCGCCAAGCGTGACCAGTCCTATGACATGATCTCCAATATTCTCAAGAGTCTCAATACGACGCTTCTGGCCAATGTCAACAATATGTAGACCGCCAGACCGCAAAGGAGGACAAATGGATAAAGATGAATTGCTGATAAAAGAACTTTCGCATCATACCGGCGTCGAGATGGAGTATCGGACGGACGAGCGTCTGTGCGAGATTTCGGTTGACGGTCATGTTCTGATGCTGCGCTATCGTCCGGATGGAGATGACTGGCTTTATTTCGGCGTGGTTGCCGATTTCGAGGATGAGGGATTGTCTGAGGCGGTGCTGACCAGAGCGCTTGAGTTCAATCTTTTCGGTGCCGGGACCTCGGCATTCCATCTCGGACTTTTCGGCATGTCGTTCATCCTTTCCGGAACCGTGGCCATGGATGGTCTTACGGCGGAGTCGTTCGCCGACCGTTTGGTCGCTCTCGTCCGGAAAATTGAAGAGCTTTCGGGCGAACTTGCGGAAAGTGGTGCAGCGGTTCGTTCCGGGGAGGGCGAATCTTCCGGAGCTTTTGGCGCAGACCTCGTGCAGGTTTGAATCCCCTGAAATCGCATCCGGTGTGCAACTTGTCTTGGAGCGCAAGTTTTGGTAAAATTGCGGAAATTTCGTTCGGGGATTTAGCTCAGTTGGTTAGAGCATCTCGTTTACACCGAGAGGGTCGGGGGTCCGAGTCCCTCAGTCCCCACCAGTCAAGAAGTCCGAAAGAGAGAAGTTCGCTTCTCTCTTTTCTCGTTTCTACGCCGAGTGTTCAAAAAATCCCCGATTTATCGGGGTTTTTCTTGCTCTTGTCCTTCCCGAAAACTTCTCCAGAGTGGGACGAGGTAGGGGGTGTGTCATGACCCACTCCCCTTGACTCACCCCCAATTTTCTCTGTCGCAAGGCCTAAAAGAGAGGTTTTGTCGTGCAAGAGAGAAAAAAACTGGGGCGTGAGACGCGTTGTCCCGCACCCCAGCGGTTGGGTTGAATTTCGGTGGCCTTACCGAGCTCGTTTCTTTCTTCTCTCCTCCCAGCGTTGGTGGCAGGCGAGTGCGTAATTCTCACGTGCTTTGGCTTTTTTCTCCCTTGCCCACTCGACGTTCTCCGGCGAAGCTTCGATTCCTGCCACCGCCTTGGCTATCGCTTCAACGACGAACTGAGAGA
>JAFVZE010000212.1 GCA_017508315.1 Kiritimatiellia bacterium
GTTCGGCTCTCCCGCCGGGTCTTCCGAGCCGGCGCAAATCAAAGTCTCCGGCGGTTCATTTGGAAGCGCTAACAATAATACTACCCCAACCACGGTCAACTTAGGAGATGACGGTGGGCGCGGGCATTTTCTTGTGACCGGTGGAAAACTCGGCGTTAGCAAACTTAATATCTCTGACGCCGCTCAGCCGGATGAAAGCGGGTACATCGATTTCCTCAGGCTGGAAGGCGGAACGGCGCTATTTCGTCAAAGTGTCAACAATAATACGTGTACGGCTCGTGTGGTCGTAGTCGGACGTTCGGCAAAATTTGGTCCTGCCCATGGCTGGTGGCCTACAATGCTTTCCGGCAAGGGACCGTTTCTCATCGAAGGAGAAGATGGTGCTCTAGTCAATATTGATTTCGACAACGTTTCGGAGACCACGGTCAATACCACGCCTACGCGGGTAGTCGGTGCGGCCGATTGTTGTCTTTTGATGACAGGCGACGGTGTTGTCATCAAATTTTCCAAGAATTTCCGTTTTGACAACGATGGAGCAGTCATACTGAAAACGACGAAGTCGACATTAGGCCAGTTTAGGTTCAATGCGTCCGGAATTATCGGTGCGGGCGTGACGAATCTTGTATTCCAGTCTGCGGCGCAACTCAAGTTGAATTCTGCCGATGTGGAGATTGTGGTTCGCGATGTGACGTCCGAGACGGAAAAGAACCTGATATTCGGTTTGGGTACGGTGGTTGCCGACGCCAATCCGAGGGATATTGCGGTTAATGTAGCCTTTGGCGACTCGGTAACGCTGCGCAAAACCGGTGCAGGAAAACTCTCGCTCGGGACACTTGCCGCGTGTGTGCCGACGTTAGATGTCAGGGAGGGTTCTGTCGAGGTGCGCGGCGAAACGTCGATCACGAACTTTATCGCGGCGGCGGGAACAGGTCTCGTCGTCAACGGCGGACGGTTGACTTTTGAGGGCGGAACATTTTCTTTCGCGGGTGATGTGTTCAAGCGCGTCAACGGCGGGTCGATAATAGTGCGCGCAACCTCGTCCTCAATGCCCGTCTTCTCGGCCGGCGCATCCTTCGACGTGAACGAATACTGGCTTGACGGCGTCCGTCAGGAAAGCGGCACGTACACCGTCGGCGGCGCGACGCTGAACGTTTCGACATACGACGAAAGCGGGTTGTCGGTCTGGAAGAACGCCGATTCTGCCGCGACGTCCGTTGCGTTTCCGGCCGGCAGCCGTTATCTCGGGTTGTCGCTTTCGACGCCGCCGGAGTCGATCGTGTTCACCGGAGGCGATTTGACGCTCGGCTCTTCCGGTATCGCCGTCGATGATGCGGCGGGTGTTGCGCCGACGTATGATTTTTCGCTTCCTTTAAATGTCGGGAGTTCCCAGAAGTGGACATTCGGTACCGCATCGGCGGTGTTCCGCGGTCCGCTCGGGCATGCGGCGGATATGGTCGGTGTGCCCTTGCTGGAAATCGTTTCCTCGGCCGCAATCGCTTTTGAAGGCAATGACTCTTCATTTTGCGGGAGTATTTCCGCGCAGGCGAATACATTCACTGTTGCCGGTCAAAAACCGTTCGGTCCGGCCGATGTGGGCGGTACGGTGACGCTTGCGGCAAGCGGAGACGGCGCCCAATGCTGTTTCGCCGGATGTCGTGTCGAAAAGCCGCTTAAGTGTTCGCTTCCGTCGGCGA
>JAFVZE010000213.1 GCA_017508315.1 Kiritimatiellia bacterium
CAAGCCCTTCTACGTCGGCCTCGTGCAGCACGAGTCCGTCATGACGCGCAAGGAGACTTACGCGCATCTCGCCGCGAAGCTCAAGTTCTCGGAAGCGAACATCCGCGCCGCGTTCCGCGCTTTCGCCGAAGTCCTCAAAGCGAACACCGCCAATGGCATGATCTCGCTCTTCGATGAGGTCGCGTCCGTGCGCAATGTCGTCAAGGGTTCATTCGCCGGTTCGTCGGGTCCTTGGGTGAAGGGCAAAAACTTCATCCTCGTGACCGCCGTCGAACTTGACCCCTTCAAGAAGACGCTCCTCGGCATCATCCCCACCAACAAGACCGAGGGCGTTCAGCCCGTCATCAAGAGCGTCCTCGACAACGTGACCGGCGTTTACGATGTGATCGTCGGCATGAACGAGTTCACGCTTGCCGGAACTGACTTAGGGCCCGACGGCGCCAGGGAAGATGAATACGTGGGCGTGATCGCCGCGGACGGAACGCTCGTCAAAGCGACGCTCATCAGTTCCGAGCTGAACGTCGTCAAGGCGAAGTTTGAATCCGCGCTTGAGGCGGGCGAATATACGCTCATCGTCGCAACGCGCTCCGGCTTCGGCGGCGATGTGTCGGTAAAGTCCGCAACGCGCAAAGTGATGGTAGGGTAAACAAGAAAGGAACAAAACAATGACCAAACTGGAAATCAACATTCGTGAAAACAACGGCGCGACCAAGGAGTCGGCGCCTTACATCGGACACGCCATCTCCAAGGGCTCGAAGAACTTTATCGCGCTCACCGAAGAGGCCGCCGCGCTCTGCGGGCTTCCGGCGATTCAGGTAGAAGCGATCCTTCGCGGCGCTTTTGCCGAGTTCGCCGCGCTTGAAAAGGACGGCGCCGTGCGCATCAACTTTGACGGCGGCAGCGTTTCGCAGGTGATTCGCGGCACGTTCATCTCGTCTGATGCCGCGTTCGACGAGAAGCGCAATTCGCTGGAGCTTGCCTGGCATCTTTCGGAAGACGTGCGCCACCACCTCGTCAACGAAACGCCGCGCATCGTGAGCGAGCTTACGTCCACTAAGGTGCGGCTCGATACCGTCGCCGATGAAGAAACGCCGCGCCCGTACAACGTGATCCACGGCCGCAAGCCGTTCAAGTGCACCGGCATCAACCTCGTCATGAGCGACGCGGGAGCGGGCATCTACCTTGTCGACGGGAAAGGTGCGCGGCACAAGTGCGTCATCGTCGAAGAGCTTTCGCGGCAGGAAGTCTCAGCGAGGTGCCTCGACGAGCTTGATGGCGGCGACTACAAGTGCGTCGTCGAAAGTCGCGGCGGCGATGAGGGCGGCATTCTGCAAAGCTCGATGCGCAAGGTGAAGTACCTTAAGGTCGAGTCGTTTCCGCTCGGCATTGCGCTTTGCCATGGCGAAGGCCTCGCCAACGGAGTCATCGCGCCGAAGACGAAGCCGACCATTCTGACCGGCTGGGGCCTCAAGGACGGCTTTAGCTATATGAGCATGTACTACATGTCGGATGAAGGCGTTGAAGTTGAAGATACCGTGAGCAGCGACGCCTTAAGCGCCCACAGCAATGGTGAGATCGTCATCCCGCCGGAAGCCTGGAGCAAACTCCCGGAGGCCGGCGGAAATGTGACCTTCACCGTCCACTCCAGCAAGGGCTCGGTCAAGACCACCGCCAAGGTCGCCGAAAGCGAGTAAGCGACAATGCCAAGGGGGTTTAAGTTAAACGCTCAAACCCCCTTAGGTTATTCGCTCTAATTGGATATTGGAAACTTGGAGGAGCGACCAATGCATCAATGGAAGGATTCAATGGCAAGGTGCGCTGGCTTATCAAGCAGGCCTTTGGTTTCAGAGACTTTAAATACTTTCGGCTAAAGATATTTGACCTGCCTTCAACCGACATCAGAAAGAAACTTTAAGCCGCTCTCACGAATAATGAAGAAGAGCCCGAAAAAGAAAGGCCGCAAAATCGATGTCGACCCGGCTTTTCCGCCGGAAATCCGCGGCGTATCCGACGCGGATTTAGCGAGCACCAGCGCTGAATCGACTCCGGCTCGAAGGCCTTGCGTGCATCAATTCAAAAAAGTGGGATAAGGGTGCAGCGAAATCAAGATGCGGAAAATCGCCCAGTTTACCGCCAGCGAATACAGGTTCGCCGCGAAATCGTCGACCACAATGCCCCTGCCGC
>JAFVZE010000214.1 GCA_017508315.1 Kiritimatiellia bacterium
TGCCGCGCAGCACTATTCTCGCGGGCAGGTAAATCTGCTTTCCGGCGGTGTCTTGCGCGCCAACGGCATATACAAGAAACTCAACGCACAGGTCAACACCGTCTCCGGGAAAGCGGTGAATGAGAATATGGTCGGCAATGTCGCCGATGTTGCTTTCGACGGTGGCATCATGCAGTTGACTTGCCGGAATAAAAACGCCGACCAGAAGATATTCCGCAACTTTACCGGCGAAAACGACCATGTCCGGGTCTTTGGCGGCGGAGCGGCCATCGACACCAACGGCAAGAACTGGACGCTCGGCGCGCCGCTCGAGGCTCCGGAGGGTAACGGTGTCGAGTCCATCGTGCTTCCCGACGGCATCGTCAACGCCGAACCTTGGGAGTTTACGGCCGCGCCTACGGTTGAGATCGTCGATCCGACCGGCGTCGGCACGGGGGCTACCGCGGTTGCGGTTTTTGATACGGAGAACGGCAAGGTGACCGGAATCAAGATCACCAACCGCGGCAACAACTACGCTTCGGCTTTGGCCACCATCAGCCGCGGCGGACACACGAACTCCTGGACGGTCGCCGCGACGGTGTCGCCGAACGTTTCCGGCGGCTTCGAGAAGCGCGGAGCCGGTACGCTCATCGTGGACCAGGTCTGTACATATACCGGCAACACCAAGGTTGCGGGCGGCACGCTCAAGCTTGGCGTGGACGGAGCTATCAATGCTTCCTCGGGCATTGTGCTTGCCGGCGGTACGCTCGATGCCGCAAACGATGCTTCGTTCAACGTTCCATTTGTCGGCGGAGCAGGAACGATTGTCGGCATCGAAGAGCTCAATATGGCGGCAAATACCGCCTTCGATGCTGCGCAGATGCTCGAGCGCGAAGTGATGGCTTTTGCCGGCGAGGTGAAATTCCCTGCCGGTGCGACGCTTGATATCGCCAATCTCGCGGTTCTCGAGTCGATGAAGCGGACGAGATTCTGCCTCATTTCGGCGGAAGGCGGCATTTCGGGCGCGCTGCCTTCGCTTTCTTCCGCGCTCATCCAGAGCGGCTGGTGGCTTGAGCTCTCCATCGACGGCAAGCGTCTCTATGCGCGTCGTCCGTTCAAGGGCGTACATATCATCTGCCGGTAAAAGCGCAAGGGAAAACTCCGGATTATGAAGAATGAGGGTTTAAGCGGCGGAAGCTACAAATGGTGGCTTTTGGCGTTTCTGTTCGTTACCTTTTTCCTTGAGCAGGCATCGCGCCAGATATACAACGCCGCGCTTCCGCAGATCAAAATCGACTTTGCGTCGTTTGGGGTCACCAATACCCAGCTTGGCGTGGTGGGCAGTGTATTCGGAGCCGTGTTCGGGCTTGCTCTTGTCGGCTCCGGAATCGCAGCCGACTTCATCGGCCGCAAGCGTACGCTGGTGGCGGGTACGATCCTTTTTTCCGTCGGCGTCTTCGTCAGCGGCTTTGCGCACGGACTTTTTCTGATGGTGGCGTTTTACGGAGTAATCAATGCGCTGGGGCAGTGTTGCATAGCTCCCCCGAGTTATTCGCTCATCTCCCAGTATCACGACAACACTACACGCTCGACGGCGATGAGCATTTTCCAGAGTGCGGTGTACGCCGGGGTCATCATTTCCAGTACGGTAGCCGGCAAACTTTCGTCGATGGGCGAAGGCGGCTGGCGCAATGCGTTCTGGGTTTTCGGCGGCATCGGAATCGTCTGGGCGGCGGTGATGCAGATATTCATGCGCGATACGCCGCAGATTTCCGCCGTCAAGGATGGCGCCGAGACGGAAGCCACCATCAAGGACGGCATACTTGAGCTTGTAAGAAAGCCTACCGCGATTCTGATTGCGCTGGCATTCGGAATGTTCATCTACGGCAGCTTCGGCATCCGCAACTGGATGACGCTGTTCATGAAGGAGGAGTTCGCCGACAAGGGGCTTACGGCCGTTTCGTTCCATTCGGTTTTCTGGATGTTCCTCGGAGCGCTGCTCGGATGTCTTGCCACGGCGAGGCTCATCGACAGGTTCGGACGCGGGCGTCCCCGCATCCGCCTCGACGTTTCGGTTGTCGGCTTTCTGCTGATGGTTCTGCCGATAGTGTGGGTTGGCTCTTCACGCAGTTTTGCCGAGTGCTGCGCGGCGCTGTTCATTCTCGGGCTTGCGATCGGAGTGTATGAGGCTGCACATTATCCGGCGATGTTCGATTGCATCGCGCCTCGTTACCGCAGTGTGACCACGGGTCTCACCGGTTGCATGGCGTTTGTCATCGGTTCGGTTTCGCCCGTCATTGTCGGATGGATGAGCGAGCATCTGTCTATGCGCGCGGGGATCATGTCGCTGGGCGCGTTTTTCTTCGCCGGGGCGCTTATTCTTGTGCCGGCACAGATATGGTTCTTCAAAAGGGATTGGGTGGGCAATGAGAAGGCTTAAGGTTCTATTCTGGGGGCTCACTCACGAGCATGCCTGCGGCAAGCTTTGCACGCTTGGCAATATGGCTGAGATTTTCGAGGTCGTCGGCGTGGTTGACGATCGTGAGAGCGCGACCAGGCCGAATTTTGCCGACCATCCGGCTTCTCCCGGAGAGTTTCCGGTTTTGACGGCCGAAGAGGCGCTGGCTCTGGAAGATATCGATGTCGTTTTCATCGAAACCACGAATGCCGATCTCATGAAGACCGCCGCCGTCTTTGTCGACAAGGGGGTTCCCTTGCACTGCGACAAACCGTGCGGAGAGGATATGAAGACTTATCGCCTGCTTGTGGAGAAATGCCGCTCGAAAAACCTTCCGTTCCAGATTGGGTATATGTACCGCGGCAATCCGGCGCTGAAGTTCGCCCGTAACGCCGTGCGCAGCGGTTGGCTTGGCGAAGTCTCCTTCGTGGAGGCCGACATGAACCATGATTATCAGCTTGAAGGATATTCGCAATACATATCTTCGTTCAAGGGCGGTATTCTTTACAATCTCGGTTGCCATCTTGTCGATATGGTTCTTTCGTTCGTCAAGGGGAAGCTCGTTTCGGCGGTACCTTTAATCGGTGATGCGCCGGGTGATCCTCCGGGGAGCCGGACGCGCGGCACCGCGCTTCTCGCGTTCGAAGGCGGGGCGCAGGCGCTGGTGCGCACTTCGTCGCACATGCCCGGCGGAATCGACGGCCGGCGCCTTCGTATCGACGGCACCAACGGGACGCTTGAAATCTGCCCGATAGAGCGTTTTGACGGCGAGAGCCTGAAGCTGGAGTTGACGCTCAAGAATCCGGCCGGCGGCTATGCTTCCGGGCGTCATATTCTCGATTTCGGAGTGTTGTGCGACCGCTTTCGCGATCAGCTTGAGGATCTTGCGCTCATCGTCCGCGGTGATAAAGCCAACGACCAGGATTACGACCACGATCTTCTCGTGCACGAGACGACGCTCAAAGCGTGCGGTGTTATCTGAGGGGAAAGGGGATTTTTAATATGACCGGCAAAGCAATAGTTTTTACCAAAAAGGATACCGCCGAGCTTTTGGAGGTGCCGTTTTCCGCACCCGGACGCGGCGAGGTGCTCGTGCGGCTCGTACGTTCCACGATTTCGAGCGGGACCGAACGCGCCAATTTGACGGGAGTGCCAGACAACAGTATCGGCATCTACGCCAACCATCCGGAAGGTCAGGTTACATGGCCGCGGTGCGGCGGCTACAGTTCATCGGGGGTCGTTGAGTCGGTCGGCGAGGGCGTTGTTTCGGTCAAGCCAGGCGATCGGGTGGCGTTGAGCTGGTCGGTGCACCGGCAGTATGTCTGCATTGCCGAAAATCTGGTTTATCCGATACCTGCGGACGTTTCCTTTGAACACGCCGCCATGACGCATATTTCGACTTTCCCGATGGCGGCAATCCGCAAGTGCAGGCTTGAAATCGGCGAGTCGGCGCTTGTTATGGGGCAGGGAGTGTTAGGGCAACTTGCGGTAATGCTTCTGAAATCTTCAGGAGCAGTTCCCGTTATTGCATCAGATCCGGTTGCGCAGAAGCGTTCGAGGGCGATTGAGCTTGGAGCGGATTACGCTTTCGATCCGTTTGCGGCGGATTTCGCCGCTAAAGTAAAGTCGGTGACCGGTTACGGACATAAGGTGCAGGAGGGGCGCGTGCAGGCTTGTGGAGCGAATGTCGTCATTGAGGTTACAGGAGTCGGATCCGCCCTCGATACGGCCCTTGATGCCATTGCGCCATTCGGCCGGCTTTCGCTTTTGGGCTGTACGCGCAATTCGGATTTTTCCATCAACTACTACCGCAAAGTGCATGGACGGGGAATCACGCTTGTGGGAGCGCATACCAACGCAAGACCCGACCATGAATCGTCGAGTGGCTGGTGGACGACGCGCGATGACGCTTTGGCGTTTCTGCGGCTTTTGGAGTATGGGCGCATTTCGCTGGATGGTTTCATCGATGAAGTCCATGCTCCGGCCGAATGCGCCGAGGTTTATACGCGTCTTGCAAAAGATGCGTCATTTCCCGTAGTGCAGTTCGACTGGGATCGGCTGTAAGGATTGAAAAGCAAGAAAGGTGGGCTTATGAAAGCGATGTGCATTGACGAAAACAGGAATTTCGTCTGGCGAGACGTCGGCGCTTGCGAGTGCCATGATGAGTTTGATGTTAAGCTGAAGGTTGAGGCGTGCGCAATCAACCGGGCTGATCTCATGCAACGCGCCGGTATCTATGCTCCGCCCGAGGGGTGGCCGCTGTGGCCGGGACTTGAGTGTGCGGGGGAAGTTCTGGAGGCTCCGGCTGGAGGAAGATTCAAGCCTGGAGACAAGGTGTGCGCTTTGCTTGGCGGCGGCGGATATGCAGAAGAGGTCGTCGTTCCCGAAGGGATGTGCATCCCCGTGCCGAAAGGATTCGAGATTTGGGAGGCGGCTGGAATACCGGAGGTTTACGCCACTGCCTACTTGAACCTCAAGCTTGTTGGGGAAATCAAGAAGGGCGAGACGTTCTTCATCAACGGCGGAGAGGGCGGACTTGGCGTAGCCTGCATTCAGCTTGCAAAGCATGTATTCGGCACCAAGGTAATAGCGCAGGTCGCCAGCGACGAGAACGGTGAGTTCTGCCGCAAGATCGGAGCGGATATCGTCGTCAACCGTTTTAAGGACGATTTGGTGGAAGTGCTCAATGCAAATCCGGTCGACGTGGCCGTAGATCCCGTCGGCGGGCCGCTTATGGGCAAGTGTATCGCCGGCATGAATATGCTCGGGCGTTGGATTTCACTCGCTTCGATGGCGGGTCCGGAGACGACGATTGACGTTAATCTGCTCTGGCGCAAGAATCTTCGCATTATCGGCTCGACTCTGCGCCGCCGCTCGCCCGAGGAGAAGACGCAGATTCTCCAAGGGCTTGTTGATGAGGTATGGCCTGCATTCGAAGCGCGAAAATTCGCGCCGTTCATCCACAAGGTAATGCCCATTGCCGAAGTAACCGAAGCCCAAGCGATTCTCGAGCGTGGAGAAAACCGCGGCAAGGTGGTGCTGCTCTTGCACTGAAGGAGATCTGATGAAGAAGTCGCTTTTGTTTGCGCTGGCGCTGTGCGTATCGGCTGCGGGCGCGAAAGATATCGGAGGCATCGCGAATCCCGGCTTCGAGAACGGGCGCGAGATGTGGATATTCGAAACCGGGAATCTGCGTGTCGTCGATGATGTGTCGCGCACGGGAAAGCGTTCGGCCTTTATCGAAGTTAAGAACGCGATGACGGACGGGCTGTACATAAAACGCCACGTCCCAATAACCGGCGGCGGCAGCTACAAGGCGGAGTGCTATGTAAAGACCGAGGATGTACGCAAGGACGCGTGCAGGCAGGGGTCGGTCGGAGCCGGGCTTATCGTCGAATGGCTGGATGCGAACAAGAAGTGGATCGGGACGGGCGAATATGCGTGCGGCCTTTGGGGAACAGCCGACTGGCGCAAAGTGGAATGCAAACGTCTTCGTGCGCCGATTCAGGCCCGTTACGCATTCGTCTTTCTCGCGCTTCGCGGCGCAGGCAAAGCATGGTTCGACGATGTCGCGCTCAGCCGTGCGGATTCCGCCGTTGAGATGATCTCCCCCGCCGATGGCAGCGAACTTGAATGCAATACGCCGCTTTTTGCATGGAAGGAGAGTGCCGGGGCAAGGTCGTATTCGATCGTCGTTTCCCGCACTAAGGATTTTTCGCGCGAGGTGCGCACTTATCCAGCCGGAGGTCTGATGTCGTATCGTCTGCTCGACAGACTTGCGCCCGGAACCTGGTACTGGAAGGCGATAGCGCCAGGACGCGAAGATGCCGCACCCTGGAGGTTTGTGCAGCTTGCGGACCAGGAGCGCGATACGCTTCCGCCTGAGGTGATGACGGTCGGTGCGCGTGTCCATTCGCCGTCCGAAAAATTCGAAGTGACCGTCCGCGACGATTCCTTCGACGGCGTTAAAGCCGTCTTTGAGGGGCAGTGCGCCGTTCCCGGCAGGGACGCAGGCGCGGGACTTCGGAAATTCGTTTTTGCGCCGCCAGCGGACGGCTGGGCGAAGGGGCTTACCGTCGGCGAGATGGTTACGCGGGACAAACATGGCAATTCGGCAAAACGGAAGTTCTATCTCCTTAATGCTCCGCGTCCCGGGAATTACGTGCAGCTCGATCGCGAGGGGTTCTACACCGTTGCGGGTAAACGGTTCTTTCCGCTTTCGATCTATGAGGTCGTGCCGCAGTACTTGAAGGAAGTCCGCGCGGCAGGATTTGACAATGTCCATCTTTATCGTTGGGAGGGAGCGGCGTCTGACAGCGAATGCAGGAAGTATCTTGACGAGTGTTTCGCCGCGGACGGGCTTCGTGCCTTTGTCGGATTCAACCGTGGGCGCAGCGGAAACGGCCTCATGCAGGGCAACTACGATATGGTCGCCGCACGTGTAGGTGCGCTTGCCGACCACCAGGGACTTTTCTGCTGGTATCTTTATGACGAGCCGGAACTTTTAGATCAGTTTATTTCGCCGGCGCGGCTTATGTCGTACAAGGAGCTCATCAACGCGCTCGATCCTTACCATCCGGTGGTGATGTCGACTTGGAACAATGCGATGGTGGGCATCAGAGATTATCGTCCGGCGTGGGATGTGCATTGGACGCAGGCCTACGGCAATCCCGACGGGATGCTCAAGATTATCGAGTCGCAGCGAGAGCACCTCGGCGAAAAGTCGCCGATGACGCTGATCCTTGCCTGCAACGACAGCGCCCTCGCCGAGATCCGCCGCCGCGGCGAAACGCCCGATCCCGACAAGTTCGCCAGAGATTACGATCTTTTCCGCGCTTGCGCGTATCTTGGGATTGCCATGGACTTTAACGGCCTCAGCTGGTGGTGGTACGGCAAAGACCGCAAGGATTTCTATTCGGCGGCGCAGTCGCCGAAAGCGTGGCGCGACTTTACGAAGGTGATCGCCGAGATAAAGGCGCTGCGTCCACTCATTTCAAGTAATGGCAAGGTTGCAACCGGCAAGGCGATGGTTGGCGAATCTGCCATTCTCTGGTGGACAAAGGTGTACCGTGCCAAGCGCTATCTCATCGCGGTAAGTGCCTCGGAAAAGCCGGTCGATGCGGTCTTCTCCGTTCCCGGCTTCGGCAGACTTCGCAAGTCGTTCGGACGCTACGGGGTCTGGTGCCATTCAATCGAATGCAAGGATCGCGAAGTTCGCTATCTCTCGAATGCCGGTGACGATTCAAATGACGGCATGACACCCGAAAGCGCCTGGCGCACGATCGGTAAGCTCAATCGCGATCTTCCGGCGGGAGCGACGGCGCGTTTGCGCGCGGGCGATGTCTTTTACGGCACGGTGGAGGTAATGGGAGGAGTCGACAAAGATTTCCGCACTTTTATAACCTCCTTCGGCGACGGCCCGAAACCGGTTATTGCCGGCACCAAGAACCTGCGCTGCGATCCTGCGATATGGAAGACTAATGCCGAACGATACAATTACTGGTTCACCGATCTGGCCGATCGTTCCAATTTTTCGGGGATCGACAGCGATGATGCAAATCCGGGTTTTCTGATTGTGGACGGCGAGATCAAAGCGTGGAGGCATTTCTGCCGCCATGACATAAACAGGCAGTGGGATTTTGCCGGCGAGGACGGGAAGCTGTACGTCTACAGTACCAACAATCCGGCATTGCTCGCGAAGGACTTGAAAGTCGCCGTCAATTCTCACGGCATGCTTCTTGATTCCCACACTTTCGTAAGCAATGTGACTTTCCGCTCGCTCGGCGGACACGGCATCTGCGCCGGTTGGGAGAAGACGGCGAAAACGGATATCCACATCCGCGACTGCCGTTTCGAGAATATTGGAGGCTCGGAACTTTTGAGCTTCAAAGGAATGCGCGTGCGCTACGGCAACGGTGTCGAGTTCGGATCGAACTGTTTCGATTGCACGGTGGAGGGATGTTTTTTTACCGGCATCTACGATGTTGCTTTCACGATGCAGGGTGTGCCGAGCGTCACCGGCTGGAACGACATCCACATGCGCAGCTGCCATATCGAGAACTCTTCGCAGGCGTTCGAGATTTGGTGTCAGCGGGCGAAGCCGGGAATGGGTTTTTCCCGCTGCTCGTTTACAGGCAACCGCGTGATGAACGTCGGCGGCGGTTGGGGTGCCCGGACGCGCCCGAACCGGATTGTCGCGACACCGCTGCTTGTCTATAAAATGGAGACCGACACTGTGGATGTCACCGTCAGCGGCAACAGTTTCGAAGGTATGCCTAACGGTCTTATGTTCGTACTGAACGGAAAAGAATCGCTTTCGCGAGGATATCGCATTTTAGATAACATTGTCAAATAGAGGTAGAGATGAAAAAATTGATTATGGCAATTGGCGTTGCGGGTCTTGGGGTGGTTTCGTCTGCCCAAATCGGAGATGTGCAGCTTAAGGGGCGGCTCGGAGAGTGTCTCGCTCGGATGATCGAGCGCCATGTCGAAGGAACCGATGTCGATTACATCACCGCTCCTTTTCTGGAGAAGACAGAGCGCCGTTACTGGTGGCAGAGCGAATTCTGGGGCAAGTACATGCATTCGGCGGTGCCGTACCTTGCGTATTCCAATTCGCCGAAACTCAGGGCCAGTGTCGATCGCGGAATAGAGCGGATGCTCTCTTCGCAGGAACCATGCGGTTATATCGGCAACTATCCCGATGAGCTTCGGTGCGGAGAGGGCTGGGATGTGTGGGGTATGAAGTATACGATGATGGGGCTTCTGCATTATTATGACGGGCAGCGGGCAGCGGGCGGCGGGCAGCGGGCTTTGAATGCCTGCCGGAAGCTTTGCGACTACATAATCGGTGAGATCGGACCGGGCGGCAGGCGCAATCGCGAACTGTGGCAGACCGGAAACTGGTCGGGGTATGCAAGCTCGTCAATTCTCGAGCCGGTCGTCTGGCTTTACAAGCGCACGAAGGACAGGAAGTATCTCGATTTTGCCGCTTACATCGTAAAGGGGATGACCGAGCCGAAAGACGGGCCGCGGCTTCTGGACATGGCGCTTAAGGGCGTGTCGGTGGCCGACCGCAACGATCCCGGCTACAACATGAACGGCGAGTGGAGCTACGTCTGCAAGAAAGGGCGCTCGAAAGCCTACGAAATGATGAGCTGCTATCAGGGCTTTCTGGAATATTTCGAGGTGACCGGACGCAAAGACCTCTTCGAGGCTGCGGTGAAGACGGGAGAGGACATCATCAAAGAGGAGGTCAATCTCGCCGGAGGCTGCGCGTCGTCCGAAGCGTGGTTCCACGGCGCGAGAAAACAGCATCTGCCGTACGAGCGGCTGCAGGAGACGTGCGTCACCACGACTTGGATGCGCTTCTGCGAAAAGCTGCTCGACATGACCGGCGACTCCAGGTGGGCGGACCAGATCGAGCGCACTTTCTACAATTCCTACCTGGCGGCGATGAAGGCGGACGGCTCGGAATTTGCGGGCTACACTCCGCTTTCTGGCAACCGTTGGCACGGGCAGCACCACTGCTTTATGCATACCGACTGCTGCACCGCGAACGGACCGCGCGGATTCCTCTGTTTCCTGAAGAAGCTCTTCCGCGTCAAGGACGGAGCGGCGGAGTTCAACTTCTACGCTTCGGCGCTCGCCAAAGGGGAACTTTCCGACGGCAGAAAGGTCGCTTTCGACATGTATTCGCTCTATCCGAGGTCGGAGAAGGCGCGGATAGTGAGCCATACCGAAAACGTCGGGACGGTCCCGCTCAAACTGCGCATTCCGGCCTGGAGCACGAACACGGTCGTGAAGCTCAACGGCAAAGAGCTGCCGGGGGTGAAAGGCGGAACCTATTTTACGCTTGAGCACGAGTGGAAGCTCGGTGACGTCGTCGAGATCGAATTCGCAATGCCGGTCGTTGCGCACAAAGTGTCGCATCATGTGGCATTCACCCGCGGACCGGTGCTGCTGGCGCGCGACAGCCGATTCGGCGATGGCGATATGACCGAGCCTTTCCGCTGGCGCGAAATCGAGGACGGGAAGTTCACGGAAAACTTCAACGCGGTGCGCACGCCTTCCGGCGAAATGTGGATGGCTTTCTCCGCGACGCTGCCTGTCGGCACCCATCACGAAAACCCCGAGGCCGCGCTGCCTACGACCGTTAATTTCTGCGATTACGCATCCGCCGGCAACAGGTGGGAGCGGGACAATTACTATCGGACCTGGTTCCCGGTCGAGTTTGGGCCGGCGGATTGAACAGAAGGAATTGAACAGAAGGAGAGAATATGAACATGACACGAAGAGATTTTGTGAAGGACTGCGCCGCCGCCGGTCTTGTTGCCGGTATAGGGACCGGATGCGCCACACTGCCCAAAGAGACGCACTATCCCGGATGGAAGCCGGGCGAGATGGATCTCCACTTCATCTACACGGGAAGCGGCGAGAACATGTTCTACCGTCTTCCCGACGGAACCTCGATCCTCAACGACACGGGCGATTTTTTCCGTCCGAAGGATCTGAAATACACTCCGCTGCTGCCTTCGGCGGAGCGCGTGGGCGGAGAGTGGGTGAGCAGGTACATCCAGCGCGTGTACGGCGAGAAGAAAATCGACTATCTTCTGGTGTCCCACTACCATGCCGACCACATCGGGCACGGGCTTTTCGATACTCCGGAGACGCCGGAAGGGTCGCGCCGGTACAAAACTCTGCCCGACGGACGCAAGGTGAACGGCATTCTGAGCGTCGCCGAAGATTTTTCGTTCCGCCGCTATCTCGACCACCAGTATCCTGAGCGCGGCATGTACCGTTCCGCCGACGGCAGCATGAGACTTTTGGCGCCGTGGCTCGACGAGCAGCAGAAGAAGGGCTTGAAGTGCGAACCGTTCAAGGTCGGGGCGCTGAACCAGATTGCGCTCCTGCGCGATCCTGAAAGCTTCAGGGATGTCTTTTCCGTGCGCAACATCTGCGCCAACGGCAAGCTCTGGGACGGGAAGGATTCATACCGCGACTATGCCGCCGAACAGGTTGCCTTTACCGGCAAAGACAAGGTGGCGCAAAA
>JAFVZE010000215.1 GCA_017508315.1 Kiritimatiellia bacterium
AACGTGTTGTTGTGCAGGAACTGATTGCTGCGCCCGCCGTAGGGGATTTCGCCGCAGGCCGAAAGAAGCTTCAAGGTCGGCTCTGCGGACTGTTCCATACATGCTTCCAACTGCGCCCGCGAAGGACCTGAATATCCGTCGCTCAACATCTGTGCGAACTGAAGACGCGTTACGATATCGTAAACAATCGGCTGTCCGGGATCCCGGTACATTCCGGCACTGTCGAACCACCGAAGCTGATCGGCCGTATATTTCTCCACAAAACCGACATCGCCGCCTAATCCGCGGCGGATTCGCGCCTGTTCGCTTGCACAGGCGAAAACGACCCAGTTATACGCCCGCGTCTTGTTGACTTCAAGCTTCCCGTACGAATAACAACGCTCGGCGTCGACCGACGAAAGCGCTTCGCGCCACCGTCCGACGAGCGAAGACGGAAACGTTTTGCGCTTTTCCACCTCCTCAAGCGCGATGGAAAGCTCCTTAACCGAGAATTCGTTGCCTCCCGATTTAGGCGGCATCGGCCCCTTGCACGCATCGCGGCACGCGACATCCATCATCTTCTGCGCCAGATCGCGTTTCGCCGCAAGCCGTCCGTTCGCGACGAGAATCGCAAGGTTCGCCGCAAGTCGCGGGAACCCGTGTTCCTGCACTCCGTCACGTTCGGCCTCGGCCTGATACGAAACCAGGCGTTCATCTGAATACGCGTTGACCGCGGCCTCCATAAAATCGAGATAGTCCGACTTTGAAACCCCAGACGGCTCACCGCCGAACGAATCAACACAGACTGCAGCAACCAACGCGGAAAGAACCAATAATTTCATTTTCTCACCTTTCCTTTGATGGCTTCATAGTGTATCATAAACCGATGCTTCGGGGTAAATCCATATTACAGGTTGCGGGCGCGGAGCAGCGCTTCAAGGAAATAATAATCGCCGTAGTTGAGAGGAGTGTCGATCTCGTGACCGCCGGGCTTGAAACCTACGCCGTGCTTGAGCAGGAAATGTCCGATCTCGCCGCCTTCGGAAAAGTATGCGGGCGATGCAAGCGAAAGGAGCTGTCTGGCTGCAAATTTGCGATAGCTCTCGCCTTTTGCGGAATCGACATATTTAGACAGTTCAAGAAGCCCGGAGGCCATAATCGAGCCTGCCGACGAATCGCGCTCCTCTCCCGGCGCACCGTAATCCCAGTACGGAATGCCGTCCTCAGGCATATTCGGATGATTGACGGCATAATCCGCCAGCTTCTCGGCGAAGTTGAGATACGTCTTATTTCCGGATTCGCGATACATCATTGTATAGCCGTATATTCCCCAGCTCTGTCCGCGGCTCCAGGCGGTGAAGCAGCTCGCCCCCTGTCCGCGGCGGACCTCCTGCACGCGGAGATCCTTCTGCGAATAGTTGAGCACGTGATAAGTTCCGCCATCCGCACGAAAATGGTTTTTCATCGTGACATCCGCGTGGGAGCGCGCCATTTCCGCGAAGCGCCTGTCGCCGTTCTTCGCCTTCGCGGCCCATTCAAGAAGCTCAAGATTCATCAGATTGTCCGGAATGACAAGGAATGAATCCCTGTCATCAACCTTACCCCAACTGCGGATGAGTCCGAGCTTGGGCTCAAATCGGAGCGAGAGCGTGTTCGCCGCCTCGACAAGCAGATGATCGTATTTCCCGGTTTTGAGCAGACGCCGGGCATTGCCGAATGAGCAATACATCATAAAGCCGATATCATGATTCCCCTCGAACTTCGAAATCGGCTTGAGCGTCTCCGTCCACATTGCGGCACGCTCCTTGAAAAATTCATCACCGGTCGCCTCGAAAAGATACCAAAGAGAACCCGGATAATGCCCTGATGTCCAACAGGTGATTTCGCGGATCGTCAAGCGCTTTAATGTGCGGTTGTATCCGCGCGGAAGCATTACCATGCCGTTCGTGTTATACATGACCGCCGTTGCCGCAGCGTCCAACGCCTTGTAATGCGCAGCCGACTTTGCAAATATTTCAGGCAGTCTGCTCTTTAACCGCGCAAGTTCAGTTCCTTCCGCGACACAGCAGAACGCCCAAAAGGCACTTGCGGACAACAGACTCTTTTTCATAAACATATAATCTCCTCGCTTTTTATTTTTCAGGATTGATTTCAGTTAAAGACATTTTCAGCATATGCCGCCCTCCGGCAGGCAGCACCAAAAAGCGGTTCACGCCCATGGCAAAAGGCTCGACGGCGATAAAACGCCGCCACTCGTCCCCCGGTATCACGCCTGGACAGAGTTTCTCCCGCCCCGGGTTCCACAGATTAAGTCCGGTCGCGCCCTCCGAGACGATTTTGAGCGCCATGTTCCGGGCAAAGTCGCGGACAATACATTCGTGACGCGGCGGCACAGGATCAAAACGTACACTCCGGTCCACAGAGTCAGTCACCTGCACGCAGGAAACATCAAATCCTTCAATAACCGCGACATCCCTCTCGCCGACACGGAAATACGGATGGAACGCCATCCCCACCGGAAGATCAAACTTCGACAGGTTTGTCGTCTTAAGCTCCAGCACCAGCGCACCCTCAAGCCGGATTGCATACTCAAGCGCCGCCGATTCCGTCGTCAGCGTCAAAACCGCAGAGTGCGCGGTGCGCGATGATATTTTAAAATCCGACTTCCACGCGTAGCCGTGAACGTGACGATCGCCAGCGCCCAAACGCCCGAACCACGGCCAGGCGAGCGCTATGCCGCCGTGCCGCCAGACATTTGAATTTACGCTCCCGTCTTCCGGCATCCACAACAGTTCGCCGCCGCGCACCGAATACGATACAATCCGTGCGCCAAGCGTTTCGACCGCACAACGCTCATCTCCCCGCCGAAGCTCGATACGTCCGGCGAAAGCGTTCCCGACAAAAGCGAAAATCAGCGACAGAAAAGCGGCGGCCTTTTTCAAGTCGTCAGTCCTCCATCAGAAGCGCAAAATCCTCTTCAACCGGCGGACGGCCGTATTCGCTGATCTCGAAAGCCTCGAGCGCGTTCGGAACGGCTCTGCCCGGATACTGCTCACGCCATGCATCGGCAAAACGTTTTGCGTCATTGACCTTGCGGCTGCCCCAGTACTTCATCAGATAGGCGTTGCGCTTTGCAATATTCCTTTTGCGGTCCCCTATCGCCGCAACTTCGTCTTCAACGCCTTTATCCCACGCAAGCCACTCGTAAAACTGCGAGACCTGACAGTCCAAGGCGTCCGCCCACTTGCCGATATAGGGATCCGCATTGATCAGAATATCGGGACGCATTACCCGCGGCACGGTAAAGATATCGCTCATAAGCAGAATGAGCGGCCGCCGCCGAAGCGGCTTCGAACCCTCGATCCAATGCGGGCAGCCGAGCATATAGCCGCAGTCTTTAACGAGCGTGCCGACCGTGCGGTGATCGACATGGTAGTCGCAGTCGCGGTGCGTCATGATGATGTCCGGCTCGAACTCCTGAATCTTTCTCGCGACGAACTCCCGCGCCTCGATCGTGTTCGGGCAGCGCGCATCCCCCCAGCCGTAGATGTCGTAGCTGTCGAGCCCCAGCACCTTCGCGGCGTTCAGCGTCTCCTGTCGTCGGATCGCCGCGGTCTTCTCGCGGCTGTGGATATGGTGGCCGATATCGCCGTTGCACGCCGCCACGAATTTGACGCGACACCCCTTCTTCACAAGCTTCGCCGCCGTGCAGCCGCAGATGATGTCCGCGTCGTCGGGATGCGCTCCGATGACCATGATGCGGTACGCTCCGCCCGTGCGCGGAATCGACGCTTTGACCGGCGGGCACGCCGCGACATACGTCCTGCCGCGCATCACGTTAAGCTCTCCCGCCGCATTCAGAATTTGAGCTGCGCCGATGGCCGCAACGCAGCCGATCGCACCTAAAAATTTTCTTCTGTCGATCTTCATTTTAGTCCTCCTGTATCGCCGATACCGCAAAAAGAATAACCTGTCTTCATTTAGCTTCCAGCAGCAGCCGGCGAATCTCCTCGCGCACCTCCCCCGGAGCGGAAACGCTGTTCGCTTCCGTCCGAACAACGCGCTCGACCGCCTTTTCGATAAATGCCGCTATCTCAGGCTCTTTGCCGCGCTGTTCACGCAATGCCTGCAGATACTTGATATCCGTCATCCCTTCACGATACGCCATATATCGCACCGTGGGCATCACGCGGCCGCCTATCGAGAAAGATATCTCACCGTATGCAATGACTTTGCCCGACAGATCTCCATAGTCGGGATTGATGCTCCTTGTGAAGCGGAACATCATATCGGCGTCAAAGCGCATAAATTCTCCGCGCCAGCAGTGGCGCCGGTAGTAGGCCGACAGCGGTTCGCGCATCGAGACCGAACAGGTATAGTGGAGAAGCTTCGCGCCGTACTCGCTCTTCACGCGGCTGAGCTTGTCAAATACGCCCGGTCTTGCCAATTCACCGTCGCTCATGGCCCACATGTCTGTCGTTCTGCCAAGATAATCGATGTAGTCTATTTCACCTTCCGTACGATGACATGCCGAAACGTATGTCCGCATCTCTGGATAGAGGCGCTTAAGACGTTCATGGGCTTCACGCAGTTCCGGCAGATCAATATTCGCCGGCTCATCCTTGACAAGCACATAATAGCTCTTGAAATCCACTCCCGCCTCCTCCATTACTTTGGCGACGGTCTTGACGTACTCCTCCCACGCCGTCCACTTCTGATCCGGGTTCTTTTTCGGATTGAAAATCTGCTGCGAAACTTTCAGCGCCTCATACTTCACGAAAAATATGATATCCGTTCCGCGCAGCCTGGCCCACCGCTGATAATCGGCAATATCCCTGCGCACTTTACTCTCGGCATTGCCGAGAGCGTCGGGAGTGAACAACCTTGTTCCTATATTGAAAATTCGCGCGCCGATGTCAGATTCAAGGCGGAAGCCCTCCTCGCGCGAGCAAGGGCTGCACATGTGCGCCGGACGCACCGCCTCGCGCGGCAGCACGATCGGATCTACCGTGAACTCGACAGGAATGACCTTTTCCGCCGGCTTCATATCGGAATAGGCTCCGCCGCGCTGCCGGTATTTGACGCTTTCCAAGAGCGGAATGACATGAAGATTCCCATGGTATACGCCGGGCTTGACATCATACGTATCAAAATCGAACCAGACCGCACCGGTTTCTTTTGCGGGAACTGAAATTACCGACGCGCCGTTTACGTCAACCAGCGGATCCAAACGGGATGAAATCGGCTTCGACTCCGTATCCTTGACGCGAAGCGCTTCGCGCACGTTGATTTTTTCCTGCGGATATCCGGACAAGCCGAAGACCCCGCTGTCGTAAAACGGCCTTTTGGCGTTTCTTTTCGCGGAGGGCACCTCAAGCGTCACTCGATACTGAGCGAAAGAATCGGTCAAATTCGCGATTGCGACCGGGAGGGGCTTTTTCTCGTTCACCGCCGCTCTGACGACAATCTTCTTCGGAGGGGCGGCAAGTTCAATCGGCAAAAACGGGCAGGAAGCGTCAGACTCTACCGCGTAAGGCGCCACGCGGAACGGTTCGCCGGACTTCTCAAGCATTGCCTTGATCTTCGGAAACTGTTCGTCGCGAACAAGCGACAGGTTGTCGATGAGCAGACTGTCGCCGGGTCTGAAAAGATCGTTGCCGAACGAACCCGGCTTGTCGACATACGTCCAAATGTAAAAATACAGCTCTATGCGTTCGGCCGTCATCCCTGTTCTGAACCGCTTCTTGAAGCTTCGCCAATCTTTTCCCGGAGCGAACCGCAGACCTCGCTCAAGAACCCGCGATACCGTTTTGCCGTCTTCCGTGCGGTATTCGATAATATCGAGCATCGCACGCTTCGGAACGCCTTTGAGTTCGAACGAACAGTCATAGAACTGATCGGGCTCGACCGGAATGCCTTTGCCGCCGTCTCCGGAAATGATTACTCCCGCCCCGGAAATGCCGTTGCCGGAAACCTTGTGTTTCCGCACCGGGCCCGCCGTCAGCCTGAGGCATTTGTTCCAGGTCTCGTCCTCGGTAAAAAGATCGAACGTGCAGTCATACTCTTCAATCCCTTTTCCGTCGCGGATTTCCCTCATTATTTCCGCTTCGTCGCGGTCAAAGGTTCCGATGCCGACAAGATTGTCCGCGGCAGGCGCGGTCGGCATCCCCGCGAGCGTCATCACCGCGCAGATACCCGACAGCAACATCCGTTTTGTCATATCTTTTTTCCTTTCGGTTTTTTCCGTTGTTCACCCCCTCAGCGCACGATCATCACCGCGCCTTTCTTCCACGGCGAATAGCGGCGGAACGACCAGACTCTGCGCGCGACAATGTGATTCGCCTCATTCTTCGCACGAAGCTTCTCGCTGCCGTCTGGGCAGGCGAGATTGAACGCGACGGCAAGATCGCGGCCGGAAAAGTCGAAAGACGGATTCATTACCTGCATCGTTTCCGGATCGGAAACGGTAAACACGGTTTGTGCAGGCTCCCACTTTTCAAGATCCTGCGACACGTACAGACAGAGCGATTTCCCCTCTGGAGCTATCATGGCCCAATAATGGCCGAGAACAGGATCGTATTTGACGGCAAAAGGACGATCTGCACCGGGAAGCGATATCCCTTCTTTTGAAATTGCAAGCCTGCCGTCATCCCCGCCGCATACCGCAAGATGCACCGCCGCCGTCCCGAGCGCGTCCGTTCCGGCCGGAATGAAAGTGGCGATTCGACCGTCGGGAGCAGCGAACACGGGTCCGGGGAACGGTTTCGCCGCGGTCGAAACAATCTGAGCGGCCTGTGCCTTAAAATCGGAAATTCCTACATCCGGCGTTACCTTGCCGGAAAGCATACCGATTTTATCCGCCGCGAGATACGCAAGATAAAGCCTGCCGCCGGCGACGAATCCGCCGCCGGGATATATTTCCTGATCAGTAACCAGATCAGGCTCCGCCTTTTTCGTCGGGAAGCGAAGTACCGAACGATGGGCATCGTTGGTAAACAAAGCGTATCCTGCCGACTCCTGCAATGCGTGTGAGACGAAACCGACCCTCCCCTCGCAACCGTTCGTCGGGTTGTTGTACCAAATGGAATATCCCGCAGTACCCCAATCGATTGATACACGTCCGAACAAATACATTTGACCGTCTTCAGGACATTCAAAGAAAAACCCTCTGTACACTTTTGCCGAATCTCGTCTGTCATCTTTAATCCACGTCTCTCCCCGATCGGAAGAATACCTCATCTCGCGATACGAAATTCTACTTGAGGGAACAGCCTGAAAGCCGTACGAAATCCACCACTCGCCATTTGCACCGACCGTTATCGACGGCGGGTCGTACATAGGCTGATGGGCATATGCATGAGCGATTACATTACCGCAGGTCTCTGCGGCCGATGAATCGTATTTATATCCGTAAGACGGACGTACCGGTTCGCCAAGACTCCCCACGACGTCTTTATATTCATCATACATGGCTTTGACCTGTTCATCCGACGGCGCGCCATTGAAGAATCGCAAATCATCCATGTATGAATTCGCAAGGACGATATTGCCGCTTGCGTCGGCCGATCCGCCAAGAACAAAGTCCATAGTATCGTCTATTCCAAGCCGCACGCCGCTTTTGTCTGCGACTTTTTTACCGTCTACCCATATGGAAATCGTATCTTTCTTTTTCACCACTCCCAAGTGATGATATTTCTTATCAAGAAACAATTCGGCGTTTGAATGTTGCAATTTGACTTCGCCGGACTGAAGCACACCGTTGCTTACCTTGCCGGAAATAAATGAACTTTTCAGCGTGAATTTTCCAGCCTCGACCAAGAGCGACAGATATCCTTTGTTTTGGTCTCTCATGCTGTTCGACAACAACAGGCACCTTGAAGTTTTTGTAAAACCTTTCCCGCCAAACCACATAAAGATGCCGTAATCGCCGCCTATCATCCCGCTCGATCCTTCAATAACGGCATTGGCGTAAGATTCCGCGAAATACAGAGCTTTTCCATTCACGCCGACCGCTCCGCTCTGGGTGCGCACCGCGCGGATCGGGAATGTGCGGGCTATCGAATTGGTATATATCGGCGAGCATACGTCGTCTTCGAACTCATATCGGGCAACTTCCCTGACGCAAGTTTCAATCCCGCACTCCGACAAAGCGAATACACGACCGAGATTGTACACTTCGGTCAGGTTGGACCGCTTTATGGTTGTCTGATACCCGGGTTCGAGATCGGTGCAGGAAAGCACAGTTTCATCGTTTGGATCATACGAAACCTTGCGGACGGTTCCCCTGTCATGGCGCACGGCGTAAAATTCTCCGCCGATTTTCGCCACCTGGGAATAATCGGACTCGCTCGTGTGCGCTGCTATCGCCTCGGAGCTTTCACCATTATAATCAAAAACCGAAATTTGCTTGCCGGAAACATAGAGCCTGCCGGTCTGCTCGTCAAGATACGCCCCTCTTGCGTCCTGTGCGTAATACTTCCTGACAAGATCAAATCCGCCGTTTTCCTTTACGGTAAAAACAGATACATTGCCGCTCTCGTCGCCAGCCTTATCGGTTACAAACAGCGTTTTCCCGTCATCGGTACCGCAGATGTCCGATGGAGCCGTAAATTCGTAATTCTCCAATATCGCCCCGCCCGTCGCGTCCGCCGTCCTGTAGCGGTAGAACCGGGGCTTAAGTCCGCTCTTGCCGACAGCGGGCTGGTAGACGTAAAGATACTTTCCGTCGTTGGACGCCGTTATTTTCCCGAGGCGGCAAACCTTTTCTCCTTCCGGGCTGAGTATCTCATCGCGAAATACGCCAAGGTAATTGCCTTCAAGATCGTATTTCAAGATTCGCGCAAAAGACGGATCAGCCGTATCGCTGTCGTCTTTTCCCGACCAGTCGGAGACGTAAACGACACCGTCCACCGCAACCGCCGAAATCGGAACGCGGCAATGCCCGTCAAGAGGATGTACTATCGTACGAACGTACTGCAACGAATCGGGATATATGTCAAAGCACATTATCTGAGACTGGGAAGGTGCAGTGGCACTGTTGCAATTTGAAAGCAGCACGCGGTGCCGCACGCCGGAGGCGGTATCCGCCGAAGCCGACTGCACAACCGCCGCCGCAAAACACATCGCCCAGGCTGCAATCGCATTGATACGTCTGCTCATGATTTTCTCCTTGCGTTTTTCTTTCGCTTAGACCTCAGAGTTCATCTGAAAGGCAGGTTCTACGATTATATCATTTGCCAAAGCATCCATGGTGTCCGATTCCGAATTAAAAATATTCCCGATTGCGAACAAAGAAAAGGTTTTGCTATACTTCTTTCCGCATGAAAAAATCAACCCCCGAGAAAATCGTTTTGCTGTTCATCCGTCCGGAACACTCCGCGCAGCGCGAAAAGACGAACGGCGTCTACTCAGCGGCCATCCGCCGGGGATGGACGATTTTGCCGGTGGAACAATTCGCCACTACCGCAAAGATACGCGAACTGACGCGGCTGTGGAATCCAATCGGATGCATAGTGGACACGTCGGCGATGCAGGAGCGCCTTACCAAGGTCGCGGGGCTGCCCATCATTCTGATGGGACGCGATGCCACCAGAAATAAACAGATATTCGACTGCTCTATCCAGAACGTCAAAGAACCTTCTGCGGTCGCAGCGCGGGAACTCAGCCGTTTTCCCCTTGCGGGGTATGCTTTTGTGGGCGACGACAATGCAAACAACCGCTGGAGCGTCGAGCGCGGAGAATATTTCCGCCAGGCGCTGCCTGAGGGATTTTATTTCAGCTCCCACAATATGGAAGGTGCCGGAACCATAAACGAACGGCGCAAGCTGGCATCATGGCTGAAGACTCTTCCCAAACCGTGCGGCGTACTTTTCGCGTCAGACCATCTCGCGCTTCCCTTCTATGTCGCGTCCTCGACGAATAAAATGAAAATCGGTTCCGACTTCATTGTAATAAGCGTAGACAACAACGAACATATCTGCGCTTCGCTTTCGCCGACCTTAACCAGCATAAAGCTTGACTACACCCAAGCCGGAATCAACGCCGTCGCTCTTCTGGAGCGGCGGTTGACCGAGCCCGCCCTTCCGCTGAAAACCATGACTTACGGGGTTCTTGGCGTCATGCGCCGCTCGTCCACTCGGAAAGACTATCCTGATTTTCGGGTGACGCGGGCGATGGGACTCATTTCCGAACATGGATGCGGGCAGATCAGCATCAACGATGTCGCCGACGAAATGAAATGCGGTCGCCGTCTCGCGGAGAAACTTTTCCGCCGCCATGTCGGCTCGTCGATACTTGAAGCTATCCGAAAAGTCCGCCTTGAAAAGGCATTTTCGCTCCTGCGCTCCCAATCCGTCACCATAGATTCAATTCCCGAACGCTGCGGTTACGGCTCCTCTCCCGGACACTTCAAAACTTATTTCAAGAGTAAAACCGGTCTTACCATGCGCGAATGGCGCAAGCGTGAAATTGGTGGACCCGGCGGGACTTGAACCCACGACCCGGAGATTATGAGACTACGGGAAATGCTTTTTTTAAGGGACGTTAGGGCGTCAGCCTGCGGAAATTCAGCGCCGCGCCAGCTCAATTTGCCTCAATTCCAATTCGACGGCGGAAACAATATCGAAAAGTTCCGGGCGATGGAAGCAGTCCATCGTGTCGGGATAGCCGAATGAAGTCATCTTCCAGTTGTCCACAAGCAGATTTTCCGCATTGCGAACCAGCCCCTCGGTCTTCGTCAGCGCTTTCGGCACATATCGCCCGCTGCGGTTCTCAAGGGTGATATAAGTCATGCTGCACGGTCCGCAACCGCTGTATTCGACGCGGATGTCGCTCGGCACACCCTTGAGGCGGAAAGGAACGATATGTTCGAAGTTCGCCCAGTCGCGCATCTCCGCCTTCCAGCCTCCGCAGGCGATGCGCCGCCATTTGCCGTCGACCTTCACGAGAATGTTCCAGCGCGGCACCATGTGGTATTCCGGCATCGAGAGCGCCGCTTCGAGCCACCATTCATCCTCCTCCGCCTCCTCGCCGAGCGCAAGCAGCCGGTCGCAGACCTTTACACCGTTCTCCGCCGGAGCGGCAAATTCAGACGGGAAACACCCTTTGCGCCAGAGCGCCTGCTGCGCACGCCGTCTCGCGGCGATTTCGACAAGCTCCGAGCGGACGGCGACAAGCTCCCTGCGGGATTGCGCCACCCTGCCGCGTTCGCGGCGCGGCGATGAAAGTGCAGGTCCTATAAGCCGCAGACGCTCTTTCGCCACCGCCATACGCAGTTGGCAGACGTAATCGTCGGCCAGAGCCTCCGGCGAAAGCGCGCGCGGCGCAATCTCTTCCCCCGGCGCGTATGCGCTGCGGCGGAATGCCGCTATCGCCGCTTCGCAGGCGAGCACCCAATCCTGCCGCGGCCGACGGTTCAGCGTTGCCGCAATC
>JAFVZE010000216.1 GCA_017508315.1 Kiritimatiellia bacterium
AAACACGCCGTCATCTACTGCTTCGACGAGGTCGGGCCTTCGCGGTTCGCGGAAGTGGACGAGATCGCCAACCGAATCAAAGACGCGTTCCCGGACGTGCCGCTTCTCACCACCACCTTCGACGACACTTTCGGCGCCGGGAAATATTTGAAGCGCATCGACGGCTTCATCCCGATGACCACGAAATTCGACATGAAGCGCGCCGAAGCTTCGCGCAAGGCCAGGCACAAGGTCTGGTGGTACTACGCCTGCGATCAAAAGGCTCCGCTCGCCAACGTCTTTACGGAAGGGCAGCCCATCGAACAGCGCCTTCTGATGGGCGCGATGGCGGCGCGCTACCGTCCCGACGGCTTCCTTTATTATCAGACGGCGTACTTCAATTCGCCGCGCTGCATCACCGGCGGACCGTTCACCGGATGGAACCCGCGCAGCTGGTGGAACGAACATGGCGACGCGACATGGGTGGCCGTGGGTCCAGACGGGATGCCGCTTTCGACCCAGCGGCTCGAGAACTTCCGCGACGGACTTGAAGATCTCGCCTACGTGAAACTGCTGGAGGCGAAGCTTGAAGCGACCCCGGACGCGCCGTGGGCGGAAGAAGCGAAAAAGCTTCTGGAAGTGCCGGTGAGCGTATTCGAAAAGCTCGACAACTTCACCGACGATCCCGCCGCGGTGTACGCATGGCGCGACAGGATGGCGGATCTCATCGAAAAATGAAACAAACATAAGGGGAAATGCAGAAATGCGAACGACCGCTAAATCGTTTTTATGGGTGTTTTTATGCTCAAGTTCCTTGTTCGCCGGCGATACGAGCGAACCGGTGCTGGTGTTTCTGCGCCCGGAGACGAGTTCGTTCTGGCGCACGGCGACGAACAGAACGATGACGCTGCCGGTTTCTTATCCGACCAAGGCGTCGTCCGCGAAACTGACTGTTTCAGGTGTGTTCGGGCATGTTCAGACGATTGAGAACATTACCTCGTCTTCGGTGGAGGTTTCACTTCCGGAACCGTTGAATCCCGTCAACCTTCCGTCCACGGAAAACATCTATGATTTGAAGCTCGAATTTGACGACGGCACGGTCCGGACCGCGAGTCTTGCGTTAATAGCGGGACTGGCAGGGGGGGGGGAAGGCTCTACGCGCTGCATCGCTCCTGATTCCCGGCGCATATGGCCGAGGGTATGCAGACGCGCGGTGGTGCCGGTTCCATACGGAATGACCGCGCTGGCAATCAACGGCGAAAACATCGATACCGCTCTTGACGGCGCCCAGGGATGGTGCGCACTCACGCTTGAAGCGCCCGAAGATGCCGAACTTACCGGTATGTTCGGCGATTCGGAATGGGCTGCCGCGCTCAAGGGTTACGCCGACAATATCACCATAATCGTCAGATAGAATTCAAGAAGAAAGGTCCGTCAATATGAAAAAACTGTCAGTGTTTTCGTTGTTGCTCGCCTCGGCATCGCTTTATGCCGCGCCGTCGGTGGAGCGCGTTGTCGTCCGTCAGCAGTGGCCGTGGTCAACTGATGTGAAGGTTGAATACAGTCTTGTCGGAGTGGACGAAAAGAATCCGGTCGATATCTCGGTTTCCGTCTTCAACGGCGATGTCGATCTTACGTCGGCGAAACTTAATGACGCCATCACCGGGGATCGTTACTACATTACCGAGCCGGTCGGTTCGTTTACGATCGATCCCATCACCGCATTCGGCACCGAAAAAGTCGCGCTTGGAAATTTCAAGGTTAAGCTTACGCTTGCGCCGTCGCCGGCGAACATGAACGAAATTCTTTACAAGGTTGTCGATCTCGATTCGCCTTACACGGTGACGGATGTACGCCGTCATGATTTCTACAACGGCAAGATGGGAGAGTATGTAACGTCTTATCAGGACATTGATCCTGAATTTTCGACTTCGCTTGAAAATGTCCTCATCTGGACCGGAGTCACGAAAGACGATGTCTACAAGACCGACAAGATGGTGTTCCGCCGAATTCCCGCCGCGGGAAAGAGTTTTATGATGTTCACGAACAATGTTAAGGAAAATGTCAACGGCGGAGTAGGCACCAATGTCTGGTTCACGAAAGATTACTACATCGCCGTGTTTGAAATGACGCAGACTCAGGTTAAAAAGTTTTATTCCAGTTTCCAATTCAACGAAA
>JAFVZE010000217.1 GCA_017508315.1 Kiritimatiellia bacterium
CCGCAGGTCAGTCGCGAAAATATCCTCCGAGATCGTCATCGCGCGCCGGACCGTAGAGCCAGTCGAGCGGAACGCGGGTGATCCGGCTGTGGCTCAGGTTGTCTTTCGCGCAATATCCGAGCAGCAGCGCTCTTTCCGTTTCAAGACAGGCGATGTAGCAGAGCCACCCTTCAGGGTCCCCCTCCAGATCCCGCCGGTTGATCCAGGTGCGGCCTTCATCCTTCGACACCGCAAGCGTGAGCGGTGTCCGCTGCCCGTTGCTCCAGGTAAGAAAACGTCGGTAGCGCTCGGCGACGACCTTGGGATTCTTGTACTGCGGGTGCGCGCCGTGATCGTTCCATATGGCAAGCAGATCGCCGTTGGAGAGACGCTTCACGCTCGCCGGCGAATTGGGAGAATTCAGATTCCACGCGACCGCCTTCGTCCACGTCTCGCCGCGGTCGGAGGAGTGGCAGACGTACTGCATATTTTCGGCCGTTCGCATCCACATCATGAGCTGCCCGTCCTTGAGTTCCACGATACCGGGCTCCTGCGTCGTCACCCGGTACTTTCCGGACGGCGACATCGTCCTGAATTCATCTTTACCGAACCGCCAGGTGGCGCAGCCGTCGTCGGAAACAAGCGTACAGATGACACCTTTGCCGTCCCAGTCCCCTTTGCCGCCGTTCGCGGCCGTATTCCAGGAGTGGCGGCAGACCGGCAGGATCACCCGCCCGCACGAGAGCTGCACCGCCCGGGCATTATTGAGAACGTAATAATCGCATTTCACGTCGGGAACGCACTTTACCGGCGCCGACCATGTCCGCGCCTCGTCCGAGGATATGCGCACGACCGGGCGACAGTCGGATCGCGAATTCTTGACGAGATAGAAAAGCGCTATCCGTCCGTCCCGGAGCCGGAGCAATGAAACGCTCATCACGTTCATCCGGCCCTCCTTTTCAACGACCGTGACATCCCTGTCCGACCAGCTGCGTCCTCCGTCGGAGGACTCGCGCATCGCAAGATGGGCGGATGCGTGATCCCCCGAATCGGCACCGGTGTAATGCGTATAGATGAAGAGTATCCGCCCGTCCTTCAGGCGCACGAAATCGCCTTCGCTGTTGCGGGGATTATTCTCCCCGCGCGGAAGCTCCAGCACCCGTTGCGGCAACTCGACCGAAGCGCAACCGGCGAAAAACGCAAACGCCCAGACGGCCAGGCCGCGGATAACGGATACTGACGGGTTCATAACGCGGCGGCGAAGAGATACGGCATCGCCTTCTCCTGGATGGGAGTGGGCTTTTCATAACCGGCATCGGCGATGGCGCGCTGCAATTTCTGGTCGAGACGACCGAATACGGTATTTTCAAACATGGTTTAAACGCACTGCTATCCAATAGAGCGGACAGCAACCTTTCTTTCAGTTGCCTTGTAAGATATCATAAACGAGAGATTGCCGTCAAGCCCAAACCTTGAGATATTTACAATAAATTACCCCCCCCCTAACTTTTTGCAACTTTATCGCTATTAGTGCGCAATAAGCATGTTGCCTTGGCTTCGCCAATGTGTATAATTTCACGACTCTTAAACTCGCTTACTGGTGCATCAACTTGGCCAAGCATCGACAGAATAAAGCCGCAGTAAACCTAAATTCGGCAGTTGGATGCCGAATTTAGGCTAAATGAATCGAGCAGATAAGAACCAAGCGCTCCGGAAAAACTTCAAACTGCCGCCGGGAGAGGAAGCGCGCGCACGTAACCGGCGAAATCCGCGGCGTAAAGCGTACGTCCGCAAACGAGCGGCGCGTTGAAATACGGCGCGCCGGTTTCGATGCGGTGCACTTCTTTACCGCTTTGAGCGTCCCAGAAGCGGATCGTGCCGTCGCTCGCCGCCGCGCCGACGGTTTTGCCGTCCAGCAGGAACGGCGCGGTGCCGACCGTCTTCGACGGCGCATAGGTGTAGCTGCCGGTCACCACCAGTGCCGGAGCGACATCGCCGCGCCAGACTTCGTCGAGGGTTTCACGATCGAAGGCGACAAGCCCTTCGTTGACCGTGCCGACGAATATGCGTTTACCGGTCAAAAGCGGCTTCGTCGGAATCTGCATGTTGCAGTCGCACTTGCGCTCTCTGATCGTCTCGCCGGTGAAAAGATCGATCTCGCAAAGGGTTCTGCCGCTCGTCACGAACGCCCTGCCGCCGGCGAGCGCCGGTTCGCCGGAACGCGAATTTAGCCCGTCGCGGCGGCGCATCCACAACTGCCGGCCGGTGCGCGCGTCGGCGCCGTAAATGCCGTGCCACTGCTGTTCGCTCGTGACCACGCCGTCCGCATATGAAATGCACGACGATGTGCCGCCGTAAAGATTAAAGTTGACGCTTTGCCACACCTTTTTCCCGTTCTTGACCGACAGCGCGGTAAGATAATGGTCGTACTGGCAGAAAACCACTCCCCGGTCGCGGTCAACCCCCATACCCTGCTCGAAAACCGTCACCTGCACGTGCCGCGGAGCGAAGCGCCATATCTCGCGCCCGGTCGCGCAGTCGAACGCATACACGCCGCCCTGGGCATCCTGGGCGATCACCCTGCCGCCGCAGACGATGAGCCGGTTGTAGACCGAATTCGGCATCGGCGCGGTCCAAAGCGGCCTGCCGGTTTCCGCGTCGAACGCCGCCACGGCCCCGGTGCCGGCACCGTCATCGTCCATGGTGCCGACGAATACGCGCTCGCCGTCGGTGACGGGCGAGCCGAGATATACGGAACTCGGAGCTTTGGCGATCCATCCGCCGGCGGAAGCGACGGACAGCGTTTTCCAGCGGTCGCTCGGATAATAACGGATCTCCGAGCTCAACCGTCCGGCCGCGTCGACGCGGATGACGCGCGCGGCGGCTGGTGAAAGGTCCACTCCGCCCTTCTGCGGAACCGCAGTCTGGATCGCGACGATCTTTCCGAACCGGCGTATGAAATTGTTGTGCTGATGTCCAAAGACGAATCCGGTGAGATTGCAGGCTGCGGTGACATCGAAACCGATCTCGCCCTTGGTCCTTCCGAGTTTGAGCACGCCGTCGTTCAGACCGGAAGTGTCGAAAAGCGAACCGTCGTGCAGCGAATGGCACAGGATGACCACCGGCCTTCCGGCGGGAACGAGCGCGAGATCGTTTTTAAGCCACCGGGCGACGTCGCCGGCGCTGTAGCGGGGCTTGACGTCGCCGTACCCCATCGGAATCGTGCAGAAGTGGACGCCGCAGGCGTCGAACGAACGCCAGAGCGGACCGTAAAGCGACTCGAAGAGCCATTCGCCGTATTTGTAGTCGCCTTTTATGATATCGTGATTGCCGATCACGTATTCCATCGGACGGCCCATGTTGGCGGTATTCATGAGCTTGATGTGCGCTTTCATCCCCGAAGCGCCGTGAATGTCGCCGGTATGGACGATGAACGCGGCGCCGACTTCGTCGGCGATGTCCTTTACGCGCTTCGCCCAGGCCTCCTCGCGCGCTCCGGCACCGGAGATTTCCGAATCGCTTATGTGCACGAAAGAAAGCTCCCGGCCGACGGCTGATGCCGCCCAGGGAGCAAGGTCGAAATCATAACCGTCCGTCTTCTCCGAAATCGGCAGGTACCATTTTGCGCAGGTCCAGCCGCTGGGAGCTGTTATAAAAACGAATTTGTCCGCTCCCTGCCGCGGCAGCTCGAAATCTCCCCGGTCATCGGTGAGTGTGACATCGGCACCGTTACTGACCGCGACCGAGGCCATCGGCCTACCTGCCGCGCTCACACGTCCGCGCAATCCGCCGTCCGCCCCGAAGGCGACCGACGGCACCAAAAGCGCCGCGCCCGTTCCCGCGACCATGCCGATAAAACCGCGGCGTTCCAGCACCGCGCCGCCGTTTCCACCGTGAATATTTTTCATCTCAAAAATCCACTGCTATCCAATAGAGCGGACAGCAACCTTTCTTTCAGTTGCCTTGTAAGATATCATAAACGAGAGATTGCCGTCAAGCCCAAACCTTGAGATATTTGCAATAAATTACCCCTCTCCCCTTAACTTTTTGCAACTTTATCGCTATTAGTGCGCAATAAGCATGTTGCCTTGGCTTCGCCAATGTGTATAATTTCACGACTCTTAAACTCGCTTACTGGTGCATCAACTTGGCCAAGCTTTGTTGTGCGTGAGAAAGAGGTAATGTTGCATGAAGTAGTCGAAACCGTCGCCTACGGCGCAAAAAAAGCGTCGGGGTCCGAGGCGAGGACGTTGAACGCGGCTGGCAGAACATTCGCCTTCTCCAGATCCTCCAGCCGGTACCACTCGAACTCGATCCAGTCCTCTTTCGCTTTTGCCTCCGGCTTGTCGGCGAACTTCAACTCAAAGACGAGATTTATCTCGGCGTGCGGTTTGCCGTGCTGCATGAACGAATTTTCCACCGCGCCGAGAAATCTCCCGGTCTCCGACTCCACCCCCAGCTCTTCGCGGATCTCGCGCACTAGCGCCTCGCGGGCCGTTTCTCCGAATTCGATGTGTCCGCCGGGCAGATAGGAAGTTTTCCCTCCCTTGGCGCGGCAGAGAAGCACTTCTCCGCCGATTACCGCCACTCCGCGGGCTATCGTCTCAATTCCGGCAAGTTCGTATTCCTGCATAACCGCTCCGTCCTTTATTTGGTCATTTTGCGCCAGGTCTTTTTGAACCACGGAAGCTTTCCGCGGAAAATCCGTTTCTCCGCGACGAGCCCGGAGGCGCGGTCGCGGCAGACGAGCCGGTATTCGCCCGGCGCATCGTCCAGATTCAGCGGAACCGTCATCCGGCACACCCCGCCCTCGGCGGCGGCGTAACCCGCGCCGTCGAGCTCGCGCCCCGACGAATCGTAAAGCCGCGCTTCCACCGGCAATACAGCCGGCACCGGCTTTCCGGAGCGCCCGAGCACCTTGAATTCAAACGTCAAATCCCCGCCGGGCGCGACCTCAACCGGCGCATCGATCTTCACCTTTGCGATTTCCTCCGGCAGAAACGCCAGAAGCCGTCCGTCGTTCGTGTCGTATTCAAGCTTCACCGCCACATCGCCGCCGCGCTTAGTGAACCCGGCTCTGCCGCCGCGGGAAAGCTCGTAGACAGCCCCCGTCTTCGCCGCGCCGCCGCGCAGGAACACCTCGCCCCCGAATGGAAGCCCCTTCTCCATGATCTTGCCCCACTGCCCGACGTAATCGCCGAACGTGCGCTTGTCGTTGATCGCGAAGAGATACGGCGTATCCTTCCATTTACGGTTGTAGACGACGATCTCCGGCGAAGAGGAATCGCTCTGCGGACGGTATCCCTTCGCCGCGAGCGCCTTGCGCAGATCCTCGGCCTGCGCCTGCATTATGCGCTTGGCGTTCACCGTTGCCGAACGCGACTTCACGTCGGTGCCTCGTTCTTTCGCCTGCGCTTCCACGTCTTCGGTATGGTCGGAGAGAGGAGGCGCGGTGAATTTGACGATAGGCACGACGATGTCGCTTTTGAGCGATTTGAGCATCTGTTCGTCGCCGACGAGAATGCCGCCCCTGCGCTGGAATTCCTTGATCTTCTCCACCACCTTCCTCGTGGTCATGCACAGCTGCGGAGCGTAAAGCACTTCGACATCGTCGAGCGCACCCTTCAAAACCGCTTCCTCGTACACCACCCGCGGATCGAGTCTGGCCCGCTGCAGGAAAGTTATCGCCGGTGCCGTCCATCCCCATGACGCCGGACCTCCGAACATGGCGGTGATGCCGCTTTCCAGCACCGCCACCCTGTTGCGCTCTCGTCCGATCTTGAGGAGCGAAGGCCCGAGCGGCGCAACCACGTCCTTGAGCAGAGTTTTGATGCGCGCTTCTGTTTCCGGATTGGTGTAGGTGTAACCTTTCGTCTCGCCGGTTTCGTAAATGCAGCCCCAGCCGTGATACATGATGCCGCGCACGGGCTTGGCGATCATCGACCAGGTCGCCTCCTGCAGAACGTCCGGCGGGATCGTCGGAAACGCCGCTTCCGGACGGCGCTTCACCCATTCCGGCATCGGATCGACCTTGACGTTCTTCGGCGCGAGATGGACGCGGTAGCAGATTATCTGCGTCATTATCATCACCTGCTGCAGGGGATTGCCTTCGGCCATCGCGAAGAGCTCTTCCGCCGGTCCCGCCACGTTCATCGGCTCGGGAGTCGCGTAGCACCACTGGCTCAGGACGTCGACGCTGCCGCCGTTGCCCCAGATCGCCGGCTGGCGCACGGCGGGATCGTGGAACGAGAAAAACGGACTTCTGCGCTGCATTTCGCCGCCGTCGCCGTAGCGTCCGCGTACGCTCCGGTAGCCGTCGGCGATCGCGGAAAAATAGTTCGGCCAGCCGTCGCCGCCGTGCCAGTACCAGCGGTAGAACACATACAGCGGATCGTCCTCCGGCACGATCCCGTCGGGGAAACGTTTTTTGGCGATATTGAAATCAAGCGTCTTGTTCAGAACTTCCGGCGGCATGTCGAGACCGGTTTCCTTTTTGAACCGCCGCGCGGTCTCGAGCGAGGGATACCCGGTTTCGCGGCGCTCGGAAACCGCCAACACTCCGCTGAACGCCGGATGCTCCCCGAAAGTCCGCAGATCCGCCTGCACCGACTTGCGCACCCACGAGACCATCTCGGGATGGGCGACTTCCGGCTGCGGTTTGTCGCGTCCCGCCTTCTTCAGCCGCTGCGCCAGTTCCGGTTTCGGAACGCGGTAGTATTTTCCGCTTTTCTCGTCTTTGGGGTAATACATTCCCATGCCTTTTACAAGACGGAGCCCCTTGGCGAGAGCATCGTCGAGACTGCGCAGCGGCCGGTGCCGGTCGTCGTCGGGGGTGATCGGTCCGCGGAAACCGAAGTAATCGGTGGCATGGGTAAAGCCGTAATCGACGACCGTTTCCTTCGGCGCGTTGTAATTCCACATGACCGCCGGCATCCGCTCGGCATAGGTCGGACCGATGGCCAGCGGGATTTTTGTGGCGGCCTTCACCGTTCCGTCGGCGCCGGCCGCCTCGAGCGCGATATCCAGCACCGACTCGCCCGTGCGGACTCTCGTCTCGATCTCAAGCGACGCCTTCGCCGACGCGCCGGCCCTGACGTCTCCGAGTTCGGCGAACGTCTCCTTCACGACACCGCCCGCCGAATCAAGCTGGCGCAGATGCGCCCTGAGCCCGGCAAGGTCGCGCCCGGACACGTTCTCGACGGAATAATCAAGCTTCGCCGGAGTCTCGGCGCGGATGAACGCGGTGCGCCCCGACGTGAACACCGCAAGCTTCTCTCGCACGAGCGGAGTTATCTTCACCCGGGAAACGACGGCTTCGGCCTGATAGTAGTTGCCGCCGACGCGGTTGCCGATTATGGTCGGAAATTTCGACGGGGTGACGGGCCCTGAAACCGGCAGATAGCATTCCGCCTTCACGCCGTCGAATTCTATCGTCAGTCTGCGGTTGGCGTCGTAGACGGCCGCGATTTTCACCTTGTCGCCGAACTTCCTGATCAGCGAGGGACCGCGCAGCGTGCAGGTCCGGCCGCCGACTCCGAGCGAGAAGACAGGAGTCCATTTCTTGTCGTAGCGGTGCAGCAGCACCTGCATTCCGGCATTGAATTTCTTGTCTCCGCTGTTGACGTACATATCGTCCCAGACAGCCCCCTCGGACGCGATGGCGCCGCCTTTTCCGCGCAGCACGAGTTCCATCTCGAAACGGAACGCGTCGCCGTAGACGAACTTCTCTTCGAGCTGAAAGCCACCGCGCTTCGTGTAGTCGTTGAGATCCGGAACGGTAAGTCCCTTCGGCGTGAGCATCGCGACGCCGCGAAGCCCGCCGCCCTGCGGCGGCGTCCCCGCGGTGAAATCCCATTCCCCCTCCCCGGGCGCGGCAGTCGCGAACCGCATCGCCGCCGACGCGGCAAGCCACAGCATCTTCACAGCAGTTTTTTTCATGTTCCTGACGATCCTCCATTTTCACCGTTTCTGATTATTCCGCCTCCGACAATCTCTTCGCCGCGGTAGAAAACCGCGCTTTGCCCCGGAGCGATCCCTGCCATGCCTTCCGCGCATCGCACCCGCGCGGCGCCGTCGCCGAGAAACGACACTACGACGGGGCCTCTCGGTTCGCCTGCGCTCCGCACCTTGACCGAAAGCTCGCCGACGAAATCTTCCGTCCGCCCGACCAGCGAATCGATTTCGAACGATTCTCTTGCAGCCGCATCGCGGAACCCCACGACGACCTCGTTGCGCCGCGCATCGAGACCGACGACGTAATACGGAGTGCCGCCGCCGATGCCGAGCCCCTTGCGCTTGCCGACCGTGTAATGCCAGAAACCGCGGTGACGGCCGAGCACCCTGCCGGAAACGTCGACGATGTCCCCCTCGCGGTCCTCCGCCTGCACCATCGCCAGCGCGTCCCCGCCGCAGAAATCCTGACTGTCGCGCCTGTCGGCGGCTTCCAGCCCCATGCTCCGGGCGCGTTCGCGCACCTCGTCCTTGGTCATGCCGCCGAGAGGGAAAAGCGTCCGCTTGAGAATGTCGCCGTCCACCCGGTAGAGAAAATAACTCTGGTCTTTGGCGCGGTCCACGGCCCGCATCAGCCGCCCGTCAACGAGCCGCGCGTAATGACCGGTGGCGAAAAACTCGCACCCCATGTCAAAAGCCGCGCGCGGCAGCAGCCCCATCTTCACCATTTCGTTGCACCGCACGCACGGATTCGGAGTGCGTCCGTCAAGATACGTCCGGCTGATGTAATCGGTCACTCCGCGCCGCCATTCCCCGGCGAAATCGAACACCTTCAGCTTCACCCCGAGGCGATGCGCCGCAAGCCGGGTCTCCGCGAGCGACTCTTCCTCTCCGTCCCGGCCGAGCGTCATGGTGACCCCCGTGACCTCATGCCCGCGCTCCTTGAGCATCATCGCCGCGACGCAGGAATCGACCCCGCCGGAAAGTCCAACCGCGACCTTCACCGCGGCTCTCCCGCGCAGAATCCCCTCACCCACGCCAGCTCGCGCCGCCGCATACGTCTGCGCCCGCGCTCTTCAAGATCGTCCTCGCCGGCAAGATGGTCCATCCCGTGCGCCACATACAGGAGCAGTTCTTTTTCCGCGCTCCAGCCTCTTCGCGCCGGAGCGGCGGACAGCGCCCGCTCGACGTTCACGTACAGCTCGCCGTACACTCCCGGCTCTTCCCCCGGCATCGCGTCGTAACGCTGCGTAATGACGTCGGTCGCCCCCGCGACATCCATGATCGCCCGGTGCGTCCGATCGCTCTGCGCGTCATCCTGGAGAACTACCGTAACTTCGCGGAACGCCAGCCCCGAACGGGCGGAGCTTCTTCCGGCGAAAAAGCCTGCGGCGCACCTGAGTTCGCGGCGGGTCGTTTTCAGCCGCCCGAGGCTCCCTTCTATCGCAATCTGGCACTTTTTCATAATGGAAATCTTTTCAGCGGCGAAGCGGCAGCGCGACGCGATTGCCCGGCAGAAAGCGCACAAACCCTTTAACGCGCAGCGTCATGACCACAGAGTTCACCTTGGAGACCGGAAGTCCGGTTTCGGCGGACAGACGGTCTATGGACACGCCGTCTTCATCGACGTGCAGCATGATCATCGCCTCCTCGACGCTGTAGGCGGGAGCGTCGACATCTTTCGCGGGGACAGACCCCTTTTCCGGCGCCGGGGGAGATTCGCATCCCGCCGACAGCGCCCCCAGCGCTTCGATCACATCGTCGACATCGCGAACGGCGATCGCTCCGTCGCGGATGAGCTGCAGGCATCCCGCGGACATCCGGTCGTTCACGCGCCCGGGCACGGCCATGACGGTCCGGCCGAGATCCGCGGCGATGCCGGCGGTTATCAGAGTGCCGCTTCTGACCGGAGCCTCCACGGCGAGAGTGCCCTTGGCGAGCGCGGCGACCACATGGTTGCGGATGGGGAATGTGGTGCGGTCGGCAGGGCGGCCGAACGGAAACTCGCTGACGACCGCGCCGCCGTTCTCCACGATCCGCCGGGCGAGAGGACGGTTTTCCTCGGGGTAAAAGACATCGAGACCCGAACCGATCACCCCGACGGTCGTTCCCTGCGCATCCAAAGCCCCGCGGTGGGATTCGGCATCGATTCCCAGCGCCAGACCGGAAACGACACTCCACGACGCCTTTGCAAGGTCGTAGGAGAAGCGTTCGGCGACCCCGAGTCCGTATTCCGTCGCCCGCCGCGTGCCGATCATCGCAACCGAAGGAAGCGAAAGCGCCCTCACCGAACCTTTGACATACAGCACCAGCGGGCACCCGGGCGTGTCGCGAAGCTGCGCCGGATACCCCTCATCGGCCAAAGTGACGATTTCGACGCCGAATTTCTCCGCCAGCGCGAACTCTTTTCCGAAATCTATCTCACCGCCGCTGCGGGACACCTTCTTGGGATACGCATTCCACGCATCGGCGACCGAACCGTACTCCAACGCCAGCCTGCCCACGGTGGCAAAACCGACTTTATCGGTCAGATTGAACGCCACATACGCCTCGCGTTCGGTCATAAAATACCCCCTTGCGCCATAGGCAGCAGTTATGATATAATTCCCGACCGTTGATACGGCCCCATCGTCTATCGGCTAGGACACAAGCTTTTCATGCTTGTTAGAGGAGTTCGACTCTCCTTGGGGCTGCCACTCCCCCCGATTGAATCAGTTCCCCTTCAGCGCCTGGCTTACTGCAAGCATTCTCTCCGAAAGATCCTCGAAGCCGACGTCGGAAGAGTATACATCCTTGTAATACTGATACGCCTTTTCGAGATCGCCGGCCGCCTCCGCGCAGAGACCGAGCTGATAAACGACATTCTTCTTGAGATCGTCCATCGTCGGCAGCGAATCGCGCGCCGTCTCCAGCTGCATGACGGCCATATCGGTCTGCCCCTGGTTGAGAAAGCACATAGCCAGATAATAAAGCGACCACAAACGGTCTTTCGGGCTTTTCTGCGCCAGCTGCAGATGCGTGAGCGCATCGTCGTAGTAGCCGTAGGTGAAATACTGCTTGCCGAGCTCGAAGCGGAGATGCAGATCGTTCGGATAACGCTCGACGCGCTGCGCGAGATCGTCGAACACGAACTGGTTTTTTTCGCCCTCGAGCTGCAAAGCCTCTTCCTCGCGGCCTTCGGCCTTGAGCGCATCGATCTGCTGATCGTAGTAGAGAATCTTCGTCTGCGAAAGCATGCGGTCGAGTTCCGGATCCATGGTCCCGGCGAACTCGATGGCGTTCTGAAGAGCCTCGATGGCTTCGTAATAGCGCTTGCCCTGAACATAAAGGCGGGCGAGAGCGCGCCGGGCGTTCATGTTCTTGGGCTCCGCCTCGATCTGCTTGAGTTTTTCGGCGATGAGCAGTTCGGCGTCGTCACCGGTGACGACGGCCTTGTTCGCCGCATCAAGTTTCGCCGCCTGCTCCTTGTTGGCGATGAGATTCTGGAAGCCGCCCTTCTTGCCGGCGGTCTGCTCCCAGCCGGCGTTCATCGTCGCCTGGGCTTCGCAGTTCTTGAGCTTCTGCATGACATCCTGATCGCCGGGCTTCATTTCGGCGAGTTTCTGATAGGCGTCGCGCGCCTTGTCCCAGCGCTTGGCCATCGTGTAATAGGTGGCCACGCGCTCCAACAGCGAAGGATCGCGGTTCGAGCACTCGTAGGCGGCCTCGATGGAAATCGCGGCGTGATCGGCCTTGCCCGCCGCCTCGGCGGCTTTCACCGCCGCTTCGATGTTGTCGGCGTCGAGCGGATTGAGCGCAAGAAGCTTCTCGGCCTCGGCCATCGCCTCCGCCCCCTGCCCCTTCTTGACGAGACCCATGATCTTCTGGCGCGCCATCATGTAGCCGAGTTTCGCCCCGAAGCCGGCCTTGCCGTTCTTGCGGAAATTGGCGATCTGCGCGGCGCGCAGCAGTTTGCGCGTCTCGAGCACGTCCGGCGCGGCCGAAACCGCCTCCATAAGCATATCCACCGCCAGTTCGTAGCGCCCCGTCTCCAGCGCCTGCCGTCCGCGGTTGGTGAAATTCTGGGCTTTCTGAGCCAAATCTACTGCCATGTAAACGTTCTCCTCTTTTGTTACGGAGTGACGGCGAGCCTGCCGTCATCACCTTCGCCGAAAGCGAACACGCCGCCGGCCTTGTAGGTTTTAAGCATGAAATGCGTCGCGGTGGACAGCACTCCGTCGATGGTTGAAAGATCCTGCGAAACGAAACCGGCGACATCCTGCAGACTCTCGCCTTTGACAAACACCAGCAGATCGTATGCCCCGGACATCAGAAAACACGCCTCGACCTGCTCGAAACGGGAAACCTGCTGAGCGATTTTCCCGAACCCGCACTCGCGTTGGGGCGTTATTTTAAGCTCGATTACCGCATGCACTTCATTCATGGCGGACTCCTCCTTTACCACTTCAAAGACAGCACGTCATCCACGACCTGACGGGCCAGATCCTCGGCCAGTCTTCCGGACGCGTCGCGTTTGGCCGTAAGATGATCGCCGTTCTCGATGAAAGTGGTCTTTGCGGTGTAACGTCTGTTTTCCATGAGCAGCTTTCCGCTCGTTTTATCGACGACCGAAATCTCGACATCGGCCGAAAGATCGCAATTGGACAGCCGCATTCCGGTTCCGCGGTCGTATCCCGCCGTTGACACGGCGCTTTTTCTGACCACGCCCTGGATCTCAAGGGCGCAGTCGTCCTTATCCGCGATCCGGAAGGTCCCCTCGCGCTGAAATTCCCGCAACAGCTGTCTGGCGGCGGCGCTGCCCAGCCCGGTGATGTCAGATTCGTTGCGGAATACCGGCACGGCGACCGAGCGCATCCGTTCGGGAACACGCGAGCGCCACGAATAATCGCTTGCGCAGCCAAGAACGGCAAAAGCCACCGCTATCCAAACCGGTATCCTGCTCATCACTTTTCGCCTCCATTCGCTTTCAACTCTTCAAGACGGGCCTTGACCTCGCCGGCATGAACCCCCGCGGGGAAATCCGCCAGAAATTTCTCGTAGGCGTTTATCGCGCTCCGGGCGGTGCGGGTTCTGGAGTCGTAGAACTTCGCCGCCAGAAACGCCTCTTTCTCCAGCATCCGCTCCGCCTGACCGCGCAGCCGGACTATCTCCTCCCTCGCCTCCGCGTCGGACTGCGCCGCGGCCAGTTCGAGAAAATCGATGGTGTCGCGGCAACGGGAACGGTTGTACCCGTACTCGCGCAGGACCTCCATCCGCGTCCTCGCTTCGCGCAGCAGCGCGGTTTTCGCCTGAACGCCGCCCGGATGGATGTTGCGCAGATTTTCGTAAACCTTTATCGCCTCCAGCGCCTTGCCTTCTTCCTCGCGCAGCTCGGCGATCGCGAGCATGGCGTCCGCCGCCCATACCGCCCCCGGCGCGCGCAGAACGCAGCTTTCGTACGCCCGGCGGACATCCACGGTGTTGCGGAAGCGGAAAAACAGGATCGTCTTGCCCTCTTCGCGCATTATCCCGGCGATCCGGTACAGGATGTCCGCCGTGGCGTTGTAGTCGCACTGGAGAGAATAGAAATCAAGGAGATAACGGTACTCCGAAAACGCCTCGTCCGGATCCTGCAGACGATCAAGCAGGATTTCCGCCAGTTTCAACTGCGCTTCGGGAGCCTGTGACGATGTCGGCCATTCCCGAACCAGCGCATCGAGATGCCTGGCGGCCTTGGAATAATCCCCGTCTCCGATCAACTCCTCGCAATATGCGAACTGCGAAGCCGGATCATCTTTCTTGGGACCGTTGATCCAGCCGAACAGCCGAGGCTCTTTCCGCGACGGCTTGACGATCTCGTCTTCGCTGTCAAACCCCGGATAGGCGTCGGTTGCATACCGCGCGCCCGCCCCGGGGCCGACCCCTGGCTGATTGAGCACCGCCGCAACGACAGAAGAGATTACCGCAGCCGTGCACGCGCAGACAATGATTTTAGCATTCACGGTAGCGAATTATACCATATTTCCCGCCCGTCGTCGCAACCGGACAGCTTCCATTTCCGGGCACGGTTCACCTCAGCCTCTCGTCGATATTCCGCTCCTCGCGCCATTTCGCGGGAATCGAACGGTCGCTCCCGACATCCGCAAGCGGGATTCTGAAGAAACCTTCGTAGGCGTCGCGTCCTCCCAGACCTTTGAGCGAGAAAGCGACCTCCTCCGTCCCGGCGGGCACGCGGCCCACAAGTTCGAGCGTTCCTCCGCGGTAGATGTTCTTCAATCTCCTCGGATACGCCTCGGCGGCGACGGAGGAGGAAAACACCAGCCGCAGATCGCTCAGGACCGGATCGCGGAAACGCTCCGAGAGCTCTTCCATCCTGGACCCGGCCCGCCAGCGCATGCCGTCGTACACGAAGCTCTCCCCGCGGTTGCCGCGCGTGAGCGTATCGATAAGCTCACGGTTGGCGGTCGAGCGCACGCCGTACATGTAGACGGAGATAAGCCCGTCGTTGAGCGCGGTGAATTTCGAGAGGATTTCGGCGGTGGAACTGACGCCCGAATTGGCGTCGCCGTCGGTGACCACGAGAGCGATGAGCGGGCGCTGCGGATCGCGCGGCAGCGTAAGCACCGACGATATGGTGGCGAAAACGTCGGTGCGCCCGTGGACCGCGAGCGATGAAAGCCATCTGTCGGCGGCGGCGAACGATTCGCCGGTGCAGCGCTGCCAGCTTCTGAACGCGTACGAATAACGGTCGCGGAAAGCGACGAGATTGAAACGGTCGCCGGAATTGGCGGCGCTGCGCAGAATTCCGCGCGCGGCGGCGCGGATGGATTTTATCCTGTCTTTGCCGATGGAACCGGAAGCGTCGATGAGCACGACGAAATCCTTGGGGACGACCGGCAGATTGCTTCGCGGCGAAAAAAGCACCTTGAAATACGTCCACGGTCCTTCCGTCTGCGCCGTCGCCGCCACATTGACGAATTTCGCCAGTTCCTCGGCGTCGGGGGCGTCCACCAGTTCGCGCACCGCCGCCTTTTCACGCTCGACGATGCGTTCATCGACCTTCTCGAAGACCTCGGACGCGGGAGTGAACGATTCGCTCTGGACTTCGGAGAGTTTCTCTTCCCGCGGCAGTTTGCCTATCTCGTCCGCCGCCGGCACCGGCACCGCCACGGCGGGAGCCGCGCTTCGCGGCGCTATCGCCACCGGAACGGCCGCGGGCGGAGCCCCCGCATACCCTCCATCGGCCGTCATCGGCCGGACAGCGGGCGTCTCGATCTCCACAACCGGAATCTTCACGCTGCCGCGCTCGTCGAGTTTGAGGGACTCCTCCTCGAACCGGTACGCGTCTTCCGTTTTCGGCTTTATGCCGTCGACCACCGCCGCCGCCGCGTTTTCAAAACCCGGCATCACCGCCGAAGAACCGGCCGAATCGATTCCCGGAGCCGAAACCCGGGAATTCTCCTGCGCGCGCGGAGCGTCCTTTTCCGCCTTGATGTCATCGATCGCGTCGATTCTGACCGGCCGGACGCCCGGCAGTTCCCCCGTCACCCGCATGGGCGGACGGCGCGACTGCCGCTCCACTCCGGCGGCGACATGCGTCATGACCCTGGACTTGGCGTAGACCATCAGCAGAATATGCAGCGCGACCGAAAGCACGATCGCGATCAGAAGCACTTCCTCGCTGCGCTCTTTCGTCATTTCGCGCTCTCCAGAATCTTCTCCGCCTCTGCGCACAGACGGCTGTCGTCGAAGAGCGCCGTCACCACCGTGGCGTAGCCGCGCGCGGCCTTTCTGTCGCCCTTGGCGAAACAGGTTTTCGCCAGCGCCAGATACGCCTCGGCCCGGGCGCGGGGATCGGCGCCGTTGAGTTCCACCGCCCTTTTCAGCGACCGCTGCGCCGCATCGTATTCGCCTCCGCGGAATTCCAGCAGCCCGAGCCTGAGCGCCGCGGAAGCGAGATCCTCGACGTTGGCTTTCTCCGCCAGAGCGCTGCGGTACGCGGCGATGGCGGCGGTGAACGCCCCGGAAGCCTCCTCGGTGCGTCCCAAAAGCGCGAATCCCGCCTGCCGCCACTCGGCGGAACCGTTGGCCGTCAGCGCGAGCGCGCAGATCCTGGCGCCGTCCGGATCGAGCAGTCTGCCGACCGAGAGCGTCTTGGCCGCGCTCATGCGGGCACACGCGCCTTCCGAGACGAGTTTTGCATAGGCGGCTTTGGCCTCGGTGACGCGCCCCGAACGCCAGTCGATATCGGCGAGCATCAGCCGCGCCTCCCGCGCCTCGTCGAGCGGCAACCCGCCCGCAAGCGCCTCCGCGAGCATTTTCCCGCCTTCGGCTTCGTGCCCGAGACGCATTGCGCACACTCCGCGCCAGTACAGCGCCGTTGCGCGCCGCTTGCCGATCTTGCCGCCGGCGAGCGCTTCGGCGAGCGCCATGTCCGCCGCCGACCAGCGCTCCGCTCGCAGATCGATCATCGCCCGCCGATACAGCGCCTCCGCCGCCTCCGGGCTCCCGGAATGGTTCTTGACGACGGAATCGTACTCCCGGATGGCCTCGGCCGGCATTCCAGATTTCTCATACGCCCAGGCGAGCCGCAGCGCGTCCCCTGCCGACTTGGACAGCGCGAAAGAACGTTTCGCGCACTCGACGGCGGCGGCGATGTCGCCTTTCTTTTCGGCCTCGGCGAATCCGATCCTCGCAAGCGGCAGTTCTGCGTTGGCGCGGTTGCGGCCCTCCGGATAGTCCTCGAGATATCCGGCGAAAAACCTCTTCGCCGCGGCTACATCTCCCGATGCGTACGCGCAGGCCGCGCGGATGTAGGCGAGATCGTCGCTCGCCCCTTCGCCGCAGAGCGCGATCGCGTCGGCGTACCTGCCGGCGAGATAATCGCTCCAGGCGCACATCGAACGGACATCGTCGAAACGCTTCCCTCCGGGATGGCGCTTCATGTAGCGGTGGAACAGCGACGATGATTCCCCGTAGCGTTTCTCGCCGTAGCAGTTGACCGCCGCCAGATACAGGGCGTCCTCGGCGAATTCGCTCTCGCCGCCGAAGGCTATCGACAGCAGCGAAGAGACCGCTTCGCGGCGATCCTTGGGATCGGCCGATTCGGAGAGGATGGCGGCGCGGTGGAAACCTGCATACGCGGCATAGCGGCCCTTCGGATCGAGTTTGACGCATCTCGACAGCCGCTGCGGATCCCTGAGCTGCGTTCCGAGATGATACAGCGCGGCGGCGCGGACCGCGTTGTCGACGCGGTCGGAATCAAGCGCTTCAAGTTCGATTCTGCGTTCGTCGCCGGAACCGGAGAGCGCGCGCATGAGCCGTGAGCGGTCGGCGTGGCGCGACGAGGGATAGCGCTCGACAAGCCGGCCGTAGGCCGCGCGGGCCTGCGCGGACCTGCCGAGCGCACGGTCGCATTCGGCGAGACGGTAAACGAGCTCATCGCCAGCGATGCCCTTCGCGCCCTCGAGCGCGGCGTATTCCGCGCGCGCCTCGGCGTAGCGGCCGCGGTTGAAGAGGCGGTCGGCCATCGCCAGCCGGTCGGAAGGCAGAACCGCCAGCGTCGCGAGCAGCAATGGCACGGCCGGACTCACAGGGTTTTCTCCGCCCCGCTCTCCCGCTCCTCTCCCGAGGTGGCGAGCGAGAAATTCCACACGTCGGCGGCGCGACAGGTGTCGATGACCTTCACGAGCGCGTCGTATCTGGTTTCGCGGTCGGCGCGGATTATGACCGGCTGACCGGGATAGAACTTCGATATCCGCGAAAGCCTGCTTTCGAGATCGGGCAGCGCGAGTTTCTTTCCGTTGACGGTGACCGAACCGTCCTTGGCGAGATTGACGATGATCTCGCCCGGCAGACGCGAGGGCTGTTCGCCGGTCGCGGCGGCGGGCAGCTGGATGGAGATCTCGCTTTCCCACTGCGAAAAGACGCTTGCCGTCACGAAGAAGCACAGCAGCAGGAAAATCACGTCGAGCATCGACGTGAGCGCCAGCGCCGCGGGACGGGAAACGTGCCTGCGCCTGAACGTCATTGCGCCAGCTCCTCGATCTCGGCGATGCGCTTCATGGCGCGGCGGCGGAAGTACGCGTGGCAGAGGAGACACGGAATGGCGATCGCTAGCCCGAAGATGGTGGTGACGATCGCCTGCGAGACGCCCTGGGCGAGCACCACCGGCTTGGCGCCGGCGGCGACGTCGGTGGCGATGCCGCCGAAGGCCCGGAACATTCCGAGCACCGTGCCGAGCAGCCCGACGAGCGGGGCGATCGCGGCGATGTCGGCGAGCCAGTCGACCGAAGCCATCATCGCGTCGGCGATGCGGCCGCCTTCGGCCGCGGGATCCTTGGCCTTGCGCACGGCGTCGACCGCCGCCGGAACGCAGATGCCGCGCCGCTGCGAATACCACAGATAGATGGCGATCGCGAGCGCCGCCACCGAGAAGAACGACAGCACCCACATGAGCGCACCGCCGTAATTCCATGCCTGACCGAAGGTTATCTCGTTCATTTTTCAACCGCCTTTCTCAATGTTTCCACCATCCGTTCTATGTCGTCGATGTCCTTTACCGCGCTTTCCATCGGGCACATCCCGGTCTTGTCGCGGTTGATTATCGTCTCGACGATCTTGTCGGCGCCGGCCTCGATCCCCTTCGCCGCCAGCAGCTCCTTCGCGCCCCGGCTCATCACCGAAGCGTAGACTTTCTTCACTCCGCCGGCGGCGAAAACCGCGGCGGCGGCGCGGCCGACGATCTTGTCGACGACGAGCGCCCCTTTGAGCTTGCCGGCGTCGAGCATCTCCACCGCCGGCAGGATTCCGCGCTTGTCGTCGGTTCCGGCGATCACCCCGCCGCGGGCGACGGCTATCGAAGCGCCCCCGGCGATGAGACTTTTCATCTCCAGAAGCAGATCGGTCTCGGACATCGGAAGCACCATACGCTGCATATCGTATCCTTTCACGTGTATCGCCGGCATGGGCCGCGCCGGACAGACGTGTTCGCAGGCGCCGCACCCGATGCACCTGACTTCGTTGACGACCGGGTATTTTTCCGCGAATTCAATCGCTTTTACCGGACACTTTCTGGCGCAGGCGTTGCAGTTGTCGCCGTTCACGGTGCGCACGCAGAGTTTGCGGTCGCAGACGGCGATTCCCATGCGGACGTTCGGGCGCATCTCCGCCTGCAGCGGCATAAGCGCGCCCGACGGGCACACGTTGCCGCAGCGCGTGCAGGACAGAAGGCAGTAGCCGTCGCGGAAATCCATCTCCGGCTGGCCGAAAGACCTGAAGGCGAGCGAAGGACGGAGCACTTTTTCCGGACAGTTGGCGACACAGGCGTGGCAGGAGACGCACTTGCGCGTGAAATCCTCGCGTCTCCCCGCGCCCGGCGGCATTACCGAAGCGGCGCGATCCGGTCTGCCGGGAGGAGTCACGTCGGCAAAACCGCCGTCGCCGAACTTCTCGGCGGCCGCGAGCGCCGCGAAACCTTTGAGCGAATCACGCCGGGTGGCGAGAGCGGCATCTTCCTTCCCCCGGGCTTTCGCGTCGTCGCCCCCGCCTGCCGGAGGGAAGCACGCGCGGCAGTTAGCGCACCCGGCGCCGACTTTGTTTCTGAAAAGCGAGAAACGCGAGAGCAGATGGAAGAAAGTTCCGACGGGGCATATCCAGTTGCACCAGAGCCTCGCCCTGCCGCAGGCGGACAGAACGACGACAGCGATGCCGATTGCCGCAAAAGGCGGCGTGAAGACGACCATCCGCCCATAGATCGCATACGGATCCGAAAGCCACGCGATCGGCCACAGCCCGGCGAGACAGAGCAGCGCAAGAGCCGCGACCACGCCCCAGCGCACACGGCGCTGGACCTTCGTTTCGCCGAGGCGCGTGCATACGCGGCGCACGGCCTTCCCGCGCCTGAAAAGCCGGTCGACGAGACTCTGGACGACCCCCAGCGGACACATCGCCTCGCAATAGAAGCGGCCGAAGAGGAGCGTGACGGCAAGCAGGACGACGAACGCCGTGCATTTGAGATACGAAAATCCCCCGGTCGAAAAAGCGTCGAAAAACGAAAGCGCCGCCGGAACCGCCTGCAGTTTAACCGTCCAGGAGGTGAACGGCACATTGAAAAACGCGGCCGTCAGCGCGATCAGAAACAACAGCGAGAACGCCGTTTTAAGCGAACGCATATTCCTCCTCGCCTGCACTCTGCCCGATGCATCCACCGGCATGATATGTATTGCGGAAATCCATGGGATCGATTATATCAAAATTAACCGTTCGAGGACGACAGCAATCTGAGCGCGCCGGTGGGGCAGGCGTCGACGCAAAGACGGCAGGAGCGGCAGAAATCGGGAATCGACGGATCGTCGAATTCCGGTTTCACGACCGTGGTGAAACCGCGCCCGACAAGCCCCAGCACTCCCTTGCGGGCCTTTTCCTCGCAGACGCGCACACAGAGGTTGCAGGTTATGCACTTGCGCTGGTTGCGCTCGATGTGGACGAGCTTCGTCTCGACGAACCCGGGATGGAATTCGCCGCGCAGCCGTCCGCAGTCGGTGTCGAGTTTCTTCGCGTACCGGATGAGACGGCAGTCGGCGTAATCGTGGCAGCCGCATTCGAGACACCGCGCCGCTTCCTTTCTGGCCGATTCCTCATCAAGTCCGAGATTAACCTCCTTGAAATCCCGACGCCGTTCCTCGGCCGGACGGACAGGCATCCGGCAGCGTTCGATCTTCTCGCGGTCGGCGAAATCATCCCGCGTGACTTCGCGCTCCGAAACGACGCACGGCGCCGGTTCGTACTTCCCGCCCTTGAGATAGGCGTCCACCGCCTTGGCCGCTTCGTTCGCCTCGGCGATGGCTTCGATGGCGATGCCCGCTCCGCGTCCCGCCGCGTCGCCGCAGACGAAAACACCGTCCGCAGCCGTCGCAAAATCCTCCCCGGCGGCGATCGTGCCGCGCCCGGTCTTCGCCAGCATCTCGAAACCGTCGTTGTCGTTCTGCTGTCCGACGGCGATGATGACCGTATCCAGCCGCATCATCTCGGTCTTACCCTCAAGCGGCACCGGCCGGCGGCGGCCCCGGGCATCCGGCTCCCCGAGTTCCATCATCTGCAGTTCGACGCCGCTCACTCTGCCGTCATCGCCGGCGATGCCCGCGGGCGAACAGAGGAATCTGAACTTCACCCCTTCCTCTTCGGCTTCGGCGATTTCGATCTTTTCCGCCGGCATTTCATCGCGGGTGCGCCGGTAAAGAACGTAAACCTCCTCCGCTCCGAGCCGCACCGCCGTGCGGCAGGCGTCCATCGCCGTATTGCCGCCGCCGACGACCGCCACGCGCCGGCCGAGTCCCGGCTTTTCGCCGTTCACAACGGCGCGCAGGAAATCGATGCCGCCCCACACTCCTTTCAGGTCTTCGCCGGGAATACGCATCGGAACCGAACGCCAGGCTCCGTTGGCGACGATCACGGCGTCGAACTCCCCGCGCAGTTTCTCCAGCGTCGCATCGCGCCCGATCTTGAAATTGTTGACGAACTTCACGCCTTCGGCGGCGATGGCGTCGGTCTCCGCTTTCAATACCGCCTTGGGCAGACGGTATTCCGGAATTCCGTATCGCAGCATTCCGCCCATTTCCGGCATCTGATCGAAAACCGTGACTTCATGCCCCAGAAGCGATAAGCGGTACGCCGCCGAAAGCCCCGCCGGACCGCCGCCGACGATGCCGACTTTTCTGCCGGTAGGCGGCGCGTGCGCCGCGGGTTTCACGTTTCCGTCGGCGCGAACCTTGTCCGCGGCGAACGCTTTGAGATGCGCGATCGATATCGGCGCTTCGACCAGCCGCCGCCGACAGGCGTTCTCGCACGGATGGGGACAGACCCTGCCGATTGACGCCGGAAGCGGAAACACCTCCTTTATCGTCGCCACCGCATCGGCATAGCGGCCCTCGGCGATCTCCTTCACGTACTTCTGGCAGTCGGTGTGCGCTGGACACTTGAGTTTGCACGGCCCCAGACAGTCGCCGTCGTGATCGCCCATCATAAGTTCCATCGCCAGCTTGCGTGCCTTGAGCGCGCGCTCGCTTGCGGTTTTTATCACCATTCCTTCGGCGACTTTCGTCGCGCAGGCGCGAAGAAGCTTGGGAACGCCCTCCGCCTCCACCACGCAGACGCCGCACGCGCCGTAGGGGGCGAGCTCTTTGAGATGGCAGAGATTGGGGATTTCAATCCCCGCTTTGGCCGCCGCGGCAAGGATGCTTGAACCTTCTTCGGCCTCAACCTTTACATCGTCTATTGTCAACGTCACCATTTAAAACACCTCGTTTCAGCTGGGGTCATTTCACGCTCACCGCGCCGAAGCGGCAGGCCTTCACGCACTCGCCGCACTTGACGCATTTCGACTCGTCGATCACGTGCGGCTTTTTAAGGTCGCCGGCAATCGCCCCCGCCGGACACTTTTTCGCGCAGGCCGTGCAACCGACGCACTTGCCGGAGTCGATCGAATAAGTGCGCAGCGCGGCGCATTCTCCGGCCGGGCAGCGCTTCGCGCGGATATGCGCGTCGTACTCGTCCCGGAAGTAGCGGATCGTCGTCAAAACCGGATTGGGAGCCGTCTGCCCGAGACCGCAGAGCGCGCCGTCCTTGATGCCGCGGCAAAGCTCTTCGAGAAGTTCAACGTCGCCTTCGCGGCCTTTCCCCTCGGTTATGCGCACGAGCGTTTCGTGCAGACGCTTGGTGCCGATGCGGCAGTGTACGCACTTGCCGCAGCTTTCCTTGGCGGTGAAATCGAGGAAGAAGCGCGCCATGTTGACCATGCAGGTGGATTCGTCCATGACCACCATGCCGCCCGAACCCATGATCGCGCCGGTCGCCCCGAGCGCCTTGTAGTCGATGAGCGTATCCAAAAGCGATTCGGGGATGCAGCCGCCGGAAGGTCCGCCCATCTGCACCGCCTTGAATTTCTTTCCGTCCCGGATGCCGCCGCCGATATCGAAAATGACGTCTCTGAGCGTAAGCCCCATCGGAATTTCCACAAGTCCCCCGCGTCGGATTTTGCCGGTCAGGGCGAACACCTTGGTGCCTTTGGAAGTCTCCGTTCCCATCGCGGCGAACGCCGCGCCGCCGTTGCGGATGATCCACGCGACGTTGGCGAAGGTTTCGACGTTGTTGATGTTGGAAGGCTTGCCGTCGAAACCCTTCTCGGCCGGGAAGGGAGGCTTCAGCCTCGGCATCCCGCGGTTGCCTTCGAGCGATTCGATAAGCGCGGTCTCCTCGCCGCAGACGAACGCGCCGGCGCCGGCCTTGATGCGCAGCGAGCAGGAAAAGCCGCTGCCGAGAATGTCGGCGCCGAGCAGATTGGCTTTTTCGGCCTGAGCGATCGCCTTTTCAAGCCGGACGATGGCAAGCGGATATTCGGCGCGGACGTAGACGAACGCCTTTTCCGCTCCGATCGCGTAGGCGGCGATGAGCATTCCTTCGATGAGGGAATGCGGATCGCTTTCGATGACCGCCCGATCCATGAACGCGCCGGGATCGCCCTCGTCGGCGTTGCAGACAAGGAACTTTTCCCCGCCCTTGGAATTGCGCGCGGCGTTCCACTTGAACCAGGTCGGAAAGCCCGCGCCGCCGCGTCCGGCGAGCCCTGAGGTTCTGATCTCGCCGATCACGTCCTCGCCGGTCATACCCTCGCGCAGAATTTTCGAGATCGCCTCGTAGCCGCCGGCCGAACGGTACGATTCGATGGACTCCGGATCGATGATTCCGCAGTTGCGAAGCGCGATGCGCGTCTGTTTTTCGAGAAACGACCTGTCTTCACCGGTGATGAGAAGATCGCCGAGGCCGGTGACATCCCCCGACTTCGCCGCCTGCGCGATGCGCGGAGCATCTGCTTCGCCGACTTTGACGAGCCTTGCCGCAAGCGCGCCGTCATCGCCGTAGAGATCGACTATCGGCTCAAGATAGCACATTCCGATGCAGCCGGTGATACCCACTTCGCATCCGTTCTCCTCGAGCGCCCGGTGAACCGCCAGCGCTCCGGCGGCGATGCCGCAGCTGCCTTCTCCGACGACGACTCTCATTGCCGCTCTCCTTCCGCCTTGATCGAGCGCACGATCTCCTTCGCCTTTTCGGGAGTGAGAGATCCGTACGTCGTTTCGTTTATCATCATGACCGGCGAAAGCGAACAGCAGCCGAGACACGCGACTTCATTGAGCGTGAAGAGACCGTCCGCCGTGGTCTCGCCGTCGGATATTCCCAGTTCATCCTTCAGAGCTTTGGCGATCGAATCGGCGCCGTTGACGTGGCAGGCGGTACCCTTGCACAAAAGAATCAGATTCTTGCCTACCGGCTTGAGACGGAACTGCGAATAGAAAGTCGCCACCCCCATGACTTTCGCCGGGGACAGACCGCGTTTTTCCGCGATGCGGTAGATGACATCGCACGGCAGATGTCCGTATATCTCCTGAGCGCGCTGGAGAATCGCCACCAAGGCGTGATTGTCTCCGGCAAATTCCTCAAGCACCGGATCAAGAAGCGCAAGATCGCTTTTGGAGCAATTTTTACACATAATTTTGCCTTTCGCTTCCTTCTCTCACCAGTTCTCGCTCAGCGAAAACGCCTGATGAGGCTCCGGCGGAACGTAGCCGTGGTCGGAACCCTGCACCCAGTTGATCTTCTTGGGGCCGGGGATGTTGTTGTAGAGGATCGCCACGCCGTTCGGCGGACAGCAGTAGTCGCCGAGCCCCGCGCGGGTGATCTCCACGCGGCACTTTCTGCTGATGCGCTTGGCGAGATTCACCGGATCGAAATAGCGCAGCGCTTCGGTCTCGTCGACGCCCCAGCCGCCGTAGTTGCGCTTGAGGCTCTGTCGCCCGCCCATGTCGCAGCACCAGGGAATCGCGGGAAGCGCAACGCTCACGTCGGGATCGAGCCCGGCCGCCCACACCGTCTGCAACCCGCCCATCGAACCGCCGGAGGCGATAAGCGTCTTTCCGTCCCATTCGGGCAGCGACTTCAAATACTGGAGCGCGCGCATGATGCGGTAGCACATCCAGCCGAAATAGGCCGTGTCGGTCGAAAGATTCTGCCATTTGGAGTCGAGACCGAACGTTTTGCCGTTGGACTTGATGGAATTGTAGACCTCGGTGTAATACTCGTCCTCGCGTCCAAGCTCATAGCCGTGGGCGTTGATATGCATGGCGATCCTATCCTTCGGCCCGCTTGACGGAATCGACTGCACATAGTGAGCGCCGTAGCCGTGGAAAGTGATGTGCCCGGGATACTTGCGCGACTTGTCGACGGGAACGGTGTAGGTTCCGGTAACCGGTCTCGGTCCCGCGCAGAGAACACTGAAGGAAAACACCTTGACGGCGGGATCGCCGCTCTTGTGCTCGCGCACGGTCGCCGTCATCGGCACCTTGGCGAGCCGCGCCTTGCGCTTGGCCCAGAATTCGTCGAAATCCTTCGGCTCGGGAACGGACTGCAGCGTGTCGACCTTGACTCCGGCGCCGCCGTCGAAGAAAACGCGGCGGTCGGTGCGCTCGAAACGGTTGAGAGCCTTCTTGCCTTCCGGGGTCGTGGTATCGCCGAGATACGACTTGCGGTATTTCCGTCCTTTCGCGTCGACGACCTCGGCCACGATCCGCACGAATCCCGGCATATCGAGCTTGGTTTTGATGACGAGCGGCTTTTCCGCCGAAAGCGGCACCCTGCCGCGCTCGCTTTTGCCGTCGTCGCCGGTGCGCTGCCAGTGAATGAAATAATCTCCCTCCTTGAACGCTTCGGCCCCCTGCAGGGTGAGCGTGAAGACCATCTCCTCGCCTTCCTTGTAGTCGATCGCGCGCTCCTTGTCGGTCTCGCCGTGCAATACCGCACGATCCAGAGGGCCTGCGGCAAAAACCGGAGCACCCGACCCGAGAAACGCAACCGCCGCCAATAAAGCGCGAACTGAAAATTTCATTTTACTCCCTTTCTTTGTTAGGCATATTTTACCATATATCGCCGCCAACTACCGCAGGCACCGGAGAATCCACCGAAACCTTTCCTCCGCGCACTTCAACCGTCACCGGCCCTTTCACCGTCGGCACCGTGCCTTTGACGTATTTCAGGTTTCCTGTCTGCGGGCGCACTTCGATTCTGGCGAACCCCGGCTCAAGCGGCTTGACTCCGAGCACGAAGCGCGCGATAATGTTGAGAGGCGGCGTTCCCCAGGCGTGATTCCAGTCGAGATTGGGCTTCGCCTCCATATTCCACGCCTCCAGCGTCATCGTCGAACCCTGTTCGATCATCCCAAGCCAGCTGCGGTCGCCGCGAGCCGTCATAAACGCGATAGCTTCACGGTCTCTGCCGGCTATGAAGAGCGCTTCAAGCAGATACTGCGCGAAATAAACGCTGCATTTCATCCCTTTGGCGACGATGTAATCGGAAATCGCCTTGTATTCGTTTTCTTCGGCGAGGCCGAACGCGAGCGCGGCAACATTGGCGTGCAGGCTCTTGTGGCGAGTCCCTTCTCCGTCGACGTACAGACCGTCGACCGGATCGCGGAACAGCCTGCGGTACGCCGAGCGCACCCGGTCCGCGCGGCCGGCGAACCGGGAGGCGTCTTCCTTCCTGCCGAGCGCTTCGGCCATCTCCACCATCTGCCGGAGATTTAGATAATGGAAGGCGTTCACGACGGCGCTCGCACGGCAGAACACGTAACCGTCGCGCTCGCGCGGCGGCCAGTCAATGATGTCGGCGCGTTTCCCGACGAGCGGATCGGGCGGCGAAGAGAGAAGCCCGTCCTCCCGCGCACGTTCCAACAGCAGCTTTTCCTTCAGAACGTCGTAATGCCGCCCGGCGCTTCCGATACTCCCCGACCACATCCAGTCCGCCCACGCCATCATGATCGAATGCTGCTTCCATTCCGTAGGCCAGGTCGGATGACGCAGAAGATATTCGTGGCTCGCCCTCGCCAGCGCCCGGTCTGAGGATATCGCATAGTGGCCCAGCTGGTTGATGTAGGCGTCGGCCTCGTAGGGGACGCGCTCGCGGTCGCCGTCGACATAGAGACCGGCGAAAGACGTGGCGAGAATCGTGTATTTGCAGAAGTCGTACACCTGCACAAGACGCGGATCGGAACATTCGAACGAAGACTCCTCCATGTCGACGGGGTAATGCACCATCGCCCGGCGGATCGTGCGCGGCGTGATCTCGAACGGCAGCGCGTAGAACTCCACGTAGCGGAACGGCATCACGACGCCTGTTTCCGGACGCAATCTGACCGGCGGAGGATTGCCGGCGAAATAAGTGTTCTTCCGGTTCGGCGGCATTTTGACGCGGTGGACGCGCTCCGCCGCCGGAATCGACGTCGGGGCGCTGTTCCAGCAGCGGATACTGCCACCCTTCCAGGTGTCGGTCGTGTCGTCTTCGTGCTTGGCTTCCGCCACCGAAACCTGATACACGCCGCCGGTAAAACCGTCCGGCGGCACCAGTTCCAGCCAGCCGAACGCCGCCTTGCCGAAATCGACGAACACTCTGCCGTGACCGTTGGTGATTATCGACGCCGGCGCCTGCCGCGTGACAACCGTCGGCAACCCGTATTCGGCCTCGGCGAAAGCGGAACACATCGCGAACGCGACCGGCAGCAGAACAGCCGGACGGACGGACATCGACCGGGAAGCGGCCTTACTTTTCATCGAAGAGGATCTTCCAGTTCAGTTTGTCGCCGGGATCGGCGAATTCGACGCGCAGCAGATTGCCGCTCTGACGGAACCTGGCACCCGGCGCCTCGCGGCAGCGGAAATGGTCGGGGACGTAGACGCGAAGTTCATACGCTTCTCCGGCGACGGTTTTCGATTCGCCGGAAAGCGTCCTGGACTGCGCGTCCCAGGTTTCGCCGGAAACGTCGAAAACCGGACTCGCCACGTGCCGCGAAGTCGAAAGCAAGAGCGGACGCGTCCGGTCGATTTCTCTCAGAGCCACCACCCGGCAGTCGCATTTGGGAACCTCGAAGGCGAAGCGGCTGTGAACGGTGCCGAGATAATGGTTGTTCCAGAAATCGAACGCGACATATGTCTTGGTCGGATCGAGATCGACGTAATCCATCGCATAGTCGATCTTTAGCGTTGATTTCGTATTGAAGTTGCAGAGCGAATAGATTTCGTATCCGCCTTCGGACAGATGCCACACGTTCGGCAACGTTTTTTCGAAAAGTTCCACCGGCCTGACGTTGAGCGAGCCGTGCGGCGCCATCGTACGCTTGAGAATGTCGAGACGCTTTTCGGAAAGGTTGCCGATCCAGTCGCTGAAATTGAAGAAGAAACCGGCAACTGACGTCCAGCTCGCCATGAGTCTGGCCTTGCCGATCTTGCGGCTGTCGCGCACGTACACCGGATCGGGATCGTTGTACCAGACTCGGCCGTTGAAGAAGTAGCGCGTCGAAGAAGGCTCGAATCCCGTCCACCAACGCTCCTCCCACGGGCCGTTGTCGCCGCCGACGCGCATCGCGTCCACAAGCCCGTAGGACGGACCCATCCCGCGCATCGACTGCGCGAGATTGCAGCCGAGAATGAACGTGTCTTCTCCCGCCGCTTCGCGCATCGTCTTAACGCCGCTACGGTAGGCGTCCACGCCGGTCGCCGTCGGATCGAAGAAACAGTTCTCGCCGAAATCGTCGGTCGCGAGCGCGTCGCGTCCTCCGGCGCCGAGACGACATCCGAGCGCCGTCCACATTCCATCGTACTTGATGTAGCGGCAGTTCCATTCGCCGCAGATCCTTTTCGTCACACTCTTGAGGTATTCCAGCGCTTTCGGATTGGTCATATCCATAACCGTGCCGCCCCATGACGTTTCGTAAGGTTTGCCGTCTTTCGTCTTCAGGAATAGATCCTGCTTGTCCTTCCACCACTCGCCGTTCCAGGTCCCGACAAACGGCATGAACCAGATGCCAGGCGTGTAGCCGTTCGCCGCGATGTTGTCGAACGTCGTCTTCATCCCTGACGGATATGGACCGTCGGCCTTGACTTTGGTGAAATTCTTCGCTGGTCCATTGCTCGTCTCGCCGTCCTGCCAGTAATCGTCGATCTGGAAGAAGTTGAAGCCCCACTTCTCAAGCCCAAGCCGTTTGGCCGTATCGATGAACTGCCGCGTCGACTTCTCGTCTCCGCCCCAGCCGTAAGGCTCTTCGGCATACCAGGTGCAATAGCCGGCGATCTGCTTTTTAAGTTTGATGTCGTGCTCGCGGACGATTTCATCGGCGAGCGCTTCAAGTCCCTTGCGGCAATCGTCAAAGTAGCCGATCACGAACGTTTCAGTAGGCAACTTCGCACCGGCCTTGACGAGACACTTTCCGTACTGAAGTTCGGGCGAAACGGCCACCCGGCCGTTGGAAACTCTGGCGTAGACGACACCGTTGGCTTTGCGATCGGATATCCAGCCGCAGACGATTCCGCGCCGCGAAAAGCGTTCGGCGAAAGCCATATACCCGAAAGACCCCAACCGGATCCCGGGCCGCAACGACTGCAGTCCCGCAGTTCCTTGAACTGCCGTTTCAACGGGATCGGGCATCTGCGTTTCGGAAAATTTGAACGACGGAAATTTGAGCGTGCGCAAAACCCGATCTTTGCCGCCGCCCTGAGGCGTTATGCGGTAGCGGATGAAACGCGAATCTGCGGCGCGTTCGACCGCGACCGTCGCTCCTGAAATTTTTATTTCCTTTTCAATTTCGATGTGACGCGACGGATCCGCCGCGACAAGTATCCGGCAAAATGCAAACGCCAATACAACAGAAACGGTTTTTTTCATTGTTTCTCCGCTTTTTTCAATATTCTATGCACTGCTATCCAATAGAGCGGACAGCAACTTTCTTTCAGTAGCCTTGTAAGGTATCATAAACAAGAGGTTTCCGTCAAGCCCAAACCTTAAGATATCTTCAATATATTACCCATTCTCTAACTTTTTGGCACATTATCATTCTTTATGAACGATAAATTACTTGCGTCCGAAGTAGCTCTTTGCCTGCGACTTTCGGATTGTCACATGGCGCCATCCCGTTGCTGCGGCTTCGCTCGGCTTCATTGTGAACGTCAAAAACGGCGCCGAGGTCAAACTCTCAGCACGCTTCGACGGCGTTTCTGCAGTAGTTCCTGCAGACGCCGACTTCCTTGACGGCGTCAGAACCGGCGGGAATCGCGTATTCGAGTTCAATGTCGCAGGGGATCTCCCATCCTTCACGCTTCAAAAGCGCCACAAGACCCGTGAGCGGGGTGTCGCCGCATCCGAACGGAAGGTTCTTCCGTCCGCGGACGGCCCGGGTGCGGTCCTTGACATGAATCGAAACGATGCGGTCACGGTACTTGCGCACCATCGCCAGCGGATCGTCGTCGTTCGCGGCGGTATAGTGCCCGATGTCGAAATTGATCTTTAGACGCTTGGAATATCCGAGCAGTTTCGAATCGTACGAAACGCTGTTGATCTGAAGATGGTTGTGGAACGCGATGTCAATGCCGTTGCGATCGGCGATGTCCGCGCAGTTCCGACCGATCTCGCCGAAGAGATTTTCATCCGGCATGACTCCCGGTCCGGGCGGCACCTGCGCATTGCCGAACGGAACCTCGCGGGTGATCGCCGTCGCCCCGAGAAGATGCGCCACACGGCAATAGTAGTCGTTTTCCTCCCCGGAAATCGTTTTGCCGCCGATGCTGCCGAATTTTAGAATGCGCACTTTGACCCCGGCGTCCTCGTACAGCCGGCGCAGTTCCTTCCACTTGGATTCGGGAACCGCGAGCCGCTCCTTGAGGACTTTGGCCCGCTCTTCCGGCGTCTTCGGCCACGAATTGGAAATGCCGGCGAACGATTCCGCGTCGTTGCACATGAGTTCAACCGAACCGAGACCGGCTTTGACGGCGTACCCGAGAACGTTGAGCGCCCCGCTCTTCATCGTCCGGAA